>DATGEL010000114.1 GCA_035310145.1 Dehalococcoidia bacterium | reverse complement strand
AAAAGCCGATCAGCTTGGCGGCTTGCTCAACGCCGCGAGCGGTGTCCTGCGCGCCTGAGCCTGATCCGGACCTGCACTCCCGGCTCCCGCTCGCCTGGACCACGCGGCGAGCACGGTCGATGTGCCAAAGTCCAGGGCCGGCGGGAAGCATTTCCCGCCGGCCGTGCGCTGATCCGGCTCGGACTACTGCACCTGGCTGAGCGGGCCGGCGTTGTCCGGGAAGTTCGCGGTATTGAGCACCTGGATGCCGGCGTGCTGCTCGCCGTTGAAGGGCGTGACCACGGGCTCCGTCTTGCCCGGCTCGCAGCCCAGGTTGAAGGGCACCTGCGGGTCGTTGAACCAGAGGCCGAGGTGGTACATGTGCGTCGGCGGGAAGGTGGTCGTGGGGCCGCCGGTGGAGACCGAGAAGGTTTCAATGTTGAAGCGGCCGACGACCGTCACGTGGCCCTCGCCGTGGCTGTTCGTTTCCAGGTCGGACTGGTACCAGGCGACGCCGAAGGGCTTGTTCGGCAGCTCGGTGACAAAGAAGTCGAAGTCCGTGTTGGCCGGCAGGCCGCTGACGTCGAGCCGCATGACCTCGACCACGCCCTGCGAAACGATGGTCACATGCCCCACGGCGTTGGGCAGGCAGGACGAGATGCCGGGGCTGGCGATCATGTCGAAGCGGGCGAAGGGCTGCGAGGCCGAGGCGAAGGTGCGGACACCAATCATGGCCGTTGCCCCCACGACCAGGGCCAGGGCGCCGAGACGGATGGCGGAACGAAGCGATCGCGGCATGAGCTACCTCCTGAATTCGAGCGATCCCTTGTGGACCGCTGATGCAGGAGGTACGGAAGCGCGACATACGGACGATCTTTGCAAGTGTTGGCTGCTTCACCCGATCTGCGTGAACTCGCCAACAGAGGCGTCCCGAGCGATCGGCGTCGCCGCAACGGTCACACGATGCGCTGCACGGCAGCGGCGGCCGCGTCGCGCAGACGCCTGATCGCCGCCGGAATGCCCACTGCGGCGCCGAAGACGGCGGTGCCAGCGACCAGCACGGTGGCGCCGGCGGCGACGCACGCCGCCGCCGTTTCAGTGTCAACGCCGCCGTCGACTTCGAGCTCCGCCGTGCTGCCGGCGGCGTCGAGCAGGCGCCGCGCCTCGTGCAGCTTGGGCAGCGCCAGCGCCAGGAACTTCTGGCCGCCCCAGCCGGGGTTGATGCTCATCACCAGCAGCAGGTCGAGGTCCGGCGCGATCCACTTGACAGCGTCGAGCGGCGTGGCCGGGTTGACCGCCACGCCCGCGAGCATGCCGGCATGCTTGATGTCATGCACGAGTCGGTGGAGGTGGACGGTCGCCTCGGCGTGTACCGTCAGCAGGCTCGCGCCGGCGTCGGCGAAGGCGCGGATCTGGCGCTCCGGCTCGGCGATCATCGCGTGCAGGTCGATCGGCAACGCGCTGCTGCGCTTGACCGCGGCGGCGATTAGCGGGCCGAAGGTGATGTTCGGCACGAACTGGCCGTCCATCGCGTCGACATGCACCCAGTCGGCGCCGGCCGCCTCGATCGCCTGCACCTGCTCGCCAAGGCGCGCGAAGTCCGCGGCGAGGATGGACGGGGCGATCTTGACGGCGTTAGCGTTTGCGGCCACTGCCACCCCTCCCGCCGCCCGGCGGCAGCTCGAAGGCCGAGGCGGCCTGCGCAAACAGCTCATCCAGCTCGTCCAGGTTCGGCGGGTTCAGCCACTCGCGCGCCAGCGCTATCTGATCGCGCACCTGCTGCCGCGCCGTGCCGCCGGCCGTGTTGCGGCCGTCGATCGCCGTATCGAGGTTGATCTTGAGCACCGATTGGTCAAAGAGGTCAGAGAACTGGCGGTACTCGCCCAGCGAGAGGTCGGGGAAGTCCTTGTGCTGGGCGTCGGCGTAGCGCACGAGCTGGCCGACGATCTCGTGCGCCTGGCGGAAGGGCAGCCCTTTGTGCACCAGGTAGTCGGCGATGTCCGTGGCCAGTGAGTAGCCGGCCCCGGCCGCCTCGCGCAGGCGCTGCTTGTGCCAGGTGATCGTGGGCAGCATCGCCGCGAAGATCTCGAGCGTGGGCACCAGCAGGTCCACGCTTTGCAGGAACGGGCCCTTGTCCTCCTGCAGATCGCGGTTGTAGGTCAGCGGCAGCGCCTTCATCAGGGCGAACGCCGCGACCATGTTGCCGTAGACGAGGGCCGTGCGCCCGCGCGCCAGCTCGGCGATGTCAGGGTTCTTCTTCTGCGGCATGATGCTGGAGCCGGTGGCGTAGGCATCGTCCAGAGTGATGAAGCCGAACTCGCGCGTGGACCAGAGGATGATCTCTTCGGAGAGCCGCGAGATGTGCATCATGCAGATCGCGGCGGCGGCGTGGAACTCCAGCACGAAGTCGCGGTCAGAGACGGCGTCCATGCTGTTGGGCGAGACGCGCTCGAAGCCCAGCTCGTTGGCGGTGAAGTCGCGGTCGAGCGGATAGGGCAGGCCGGCGAGGGCGCCGCTGCCCAGCGCCAGCACGTTCGCGCTCTCGCTCACGGCCCAGAAGCGCTCGGCGTCGCGCGCGAACATCTGGAAGTAGGCCAGCAGGTGATGGGCAAGCAGAACAGGCTGCGCGAGTTGCAGGTGCGTGTAGCCGGGCATCACCGTGTCGAGGTGCTGCTCCGCCAGGTTAACGGTCACTTCGGCCAGGTCGTGCAGCTTCTCGCTCACCATCTCGGCGGTGTCGCGTACGAGCATGCGAAAGTCGTTCACGACCTGGTCGTTGCGCGAGCGGGCGGTGTGCAGCCGGCCGGCGGGCGCGCCGATGCGCCGCTCCAGCTCGGCCTCGACGTTCATGTGCACGTCTTCCTGCTCTGGCCTGAGCCGGAAGGCGCCCGTCTCGGCGTCCGCGGCGATGGCCGAGAGGCCGCGCTCGATCGCGGCGGCGTCGGCCGCGGGGATGATGCGCTGCTGGCCGAGCATGGCGGCGTGGGCGCGCGAGCCTGCGATGTCGAAAGGCAGAAGCGCCGCGTCCTGCTCGATCGAGGAGGTGTACTCCTCGACCAGCGGGTCCATGCGCTTCGCGAAGCGGCCGGCGCGCAGGATGTTGCCCTCGCGCTGGGCCGCGTCCGGGGCGCCGCGGGCGTTCTGGCGCCGTGGACCTGGTTTCTTCGCCACCGTGCACCTCGAATCTGTACGAGCGGGAGTCGTTGGTTTGCGGTTTCGGACGAAGGGGCTACGCGTAGCGGTCCGGTCCGGCCTCGCGGTAGCCGAGCGCATCGGCCGTGAGCAGGCTGGCCGGGGCGCCGTGCACAAGGCGCGGCAACTCGCCAAGGTCGTCGATCTGATAGGTCGGCTCGATCGGCGGCCGCGCGCCGGCCCGGCCTCGCCGCCCGTTGCGCTTCCAGACCGCGGCCATCCCGATCATCATCGCGCCCTTCACGTCCACGCTCAACGAGTCGCCCACCATCACGGCTTCGTCAGGCGTGACGCCCAGTGCAGCGAGAGCGGCGAAGAAGATCTCCGGGTGCGGCTTCAGCCAGCCGACGTCGGCGGAGACGGTCACGGCGTCGAAGAATTCGCGCAGGTTGGCGCTGCACAGCTCGGCCTCGACGGCGGCAGCGCCGTAGGGGTGGTTGGCAACGGCGCCGAGACGAAGCCCTGCAGCGCGCGCCCAGGCCAGCGTGGCGTGCGCATCCGGAAAAACCTGGCGGCCGAGCCGATCGATCGGCACGTAGCAGGCGCGCCAGACGCCCGCCGTCTCGTCAGCGCCACGGGCAAAGCCGAAGTCGCGGATGATCGTGTCGGCGAGACCGGCGAAGTCCGGTGAAAGCAGCGAGCCGTGCGCTGCCGCCTGCTGCGCCGCCCGCGTCGTTTCCAGGAGCGCCGCGGCGAGGCGCGTGAGATCGATACCCTCGCCGCGGCCGCCGGGCACGAGGGCCAGCCGGCGAGCCGCAAGCTCGGCCTCCAGTCCGGGCCGAGGCGGCACGGGGGTCTGCCAGAGCGTGTCTCCCAGGTCGAACAGCAGCGCGCGCATCGCCATCGTGCGATCAGGATAGCGCGCTCCCGCGGCGCTCGCTTGACGCAACGGGCGCAGCGCATAGGCTGAATTCAAAGGCAGGCCCGGTCGTGGGGCCGGGCGCCGGTCAGGAGAGGATGGAACGATGGACGTGCCGCTGCTGGTTTCGGACTTCCTGCGCCGCGCGGTCGAGCTGTACGGCGACCGCGAGGGCGTCGTCTGCGGAGACGAGAGATTCAGCTACAGCCAGTTTGCCGCACGCACGAACCGCCTGGCGAACGCGCTGGCGGCGCTGAACGTGGCGAAAGGCGACCGCGTCGCCATCCTCAGCCCCAACTGCCACCGCTTCTTGGAATCGTTCTACGGCGTCAGCGCGATCGGCGCTGTGCTCGTGCCGCTGAACTACCGCCTCGTGCCCTCGGACTTCACCTACATCGTCAACCACGCGGGCGCCTCGGTCTTTCTGGTGGACGAAGAGCTGGCGCCGGTGGCGGAGGAGATCCGGCCGGCGCTGGGCACGGTGCGCGAGTACGTAATGCTCGGCGGCGCCCCGCGCGACGGCTGGCGGAGCTACGAGGCGCTGCTGGCGGAAGCGACCGACGCCGAGCCGCCCGACGCGCGCCTGCAGGAGACGGATCTCGCCACGATCAACTACACCTCCGGCACGACGGCGCGACCCAAGGGCGTGATGATGACGCATCGCAACCTCTACGCCAACGCCTGGAACTCGATCGGCCACCTGCGCGTCACGCACGATGACGTGCTGCTGCACACGCTGCCGATGTTCCACGCCAACGGCTGGGGAACGCCCTTCACGGCCACGGGCATGGGCGTGCGCCACGTCGTGCTGCGCAAAGTCGACGGCGCCGACATCTTCCGCATGGTGCAGGACGAGGGCGTGACCTGGGCCTGCATGGCGCCCGCCGTGCTCAGCACGATCCTCAACTTCCCCGACAAGGCGAGCTACGCGATCCGCACGCGGCCGCGCCTGGTCGTGGCCGGGGCGCCGCCGCCGGCCGCGTTCATCAAGCGGCTGCGCGAGGAGCTGGGCTGGGAATTCATCCAGGTCTACGGGCTCACCGAGACGGCGCCGTTCCTCACGATCTGCACGCTGCGCCCCGACATGGAGGCGCTGCCGGAAAACGAGCGCTGCCAGATCCTCGCCCGCGCCGGCGTGCCGATGATCGGCGTGCAGCTCAAGATCGCCGGCGCCGACGGCGAGGCCGTTGCGCCCGACGACGAGCAGATCGGCGAGGTGCTGGCGCGCTCGAACGTGGTGATGGCGGGCTATTGGCGCCAGCCCGGTGAAACGGACAAGGCGATCGAGAACGGCTGGTTCCACACCGGCGACCTCGCCACTGTCAACCGCCACGGCTACATCAACATCGTGGACCGCGCCAAGGATGTGATCATCTCCGGCGGCGAGAACATCTCGTCGATCGAGGTCGAGGACGTGCTCTACAAGCACCCGGCGGTGCTGGAAGCGGCGGTGATCGGCGTGCCGAGCGAGAAGTGGGGTGAGACGCCGCGTGCGCTGATCGTGCCGCGCGAGGGCATGCAGCCGGCCGAGGCCGAGATCATCGCCTTCTGCCGCGAGCACGTGGCGCACTTCAAGGCGCCGACGAGCGTGGAGCTGGTCGAGAAGCTGCCGCGCACGGCCACCGGCAAGCTGCAGAAGTACGTGCTGCGCGACAAGTATTGGGCGGGGCAGAAGAAGCGGGTGAACTGAGCCGTCGGCCCTCACCCCCGTCCCC
Organism: Dehalococcoidia bacterium; assembly: GCA_035310145.1. NCBI lineage: Bacteria > Bacillati > Chloroflexota > Dehalococcoidia > Dehalococcoidia bacterium. The sequence goes on along the minus strand of DATGEL010000114.1, from coordinate 43,055 downwards.
TCTCCCAATCCTGGGAGAGGGGTGTTCCTGGGGTGCTGGAATCGGACTGCGCCGGGGTAACCGTACCGACCACGGAACGCTCCAGGCTGGATCGTCTCCTTCTCCCAGGATTGGGAGAAGGAGACAGGAGAGGTTGAGGGCCGACGGCCGGCGCTTCTATTCTGCCGCCTTCAGCGCGGCCTCGAAGCTGGCGAGGGCCTCGTCGATCTCGGCGTCAGTGACGGTCAGCGGCGGGGAGAAGCGCACAAGGTTGGCGCGCAGCATGTTGACCAACAGCCCGCGCTCCACGCACTGCTTCATGACCTGGTCGGCGATGTCCCTGCTGAACTGCACCGCGCAGAGCAGGCCCTTGCCGCGCACCTCGGCGATGCTGCCGTGGCGGTCTTCGAAGCCGTGCAGACCCCGCATCAGCCGCTCGCCCTTGCGCGCGACCTCCGCCGGCAGATCGTTCTCGATCACGAACTTCAAGACCGAGTAGCCCGTCGCCGTCGCCAGCGGGTTGCCGCCGAAGGTCGAGCCGTGGTCGCCGGGCACGAAGCAGGCGGCGACTGGCTCCTTCGCCAGGATGGCGCCGATCGGCACGCCGCCGGCCAGTCCCTTCGCCAGGGTCATGATGTCCGGCTCGGCGCCGTACTGCTGGTAGCCCCAGAGCGTGCCCGTGCGGCCCACGCCGGTCTGCACTTCGTCCAGAATGAGCAGGATGTGCTGCTCGTCGCAGAGTTGGCGTACGGCCGCGAGATAGCCGGCCGAGGGCAGGTTCACGCCGCCCTCGCCCTGGATCGGCTCCAGCAGGATTGCGCAGGTGTGTGGTGTTACGGCGGCGCGCATGGCTTCGATGTCGTTGAAAGGCACGACGACGAAGCCGCCCGGCAGCGGCGCGAACGGTTGCTTGTAGCGCTCGGTGCCGCTGGCCGTGATCGCGGCCAGGGTGCGGCCGTGAAAGCCGTTCTCGGTGCTGATGATCTCGCTGGCGCCCTGCTTGTGCATGCCGCCCCACTTGCGGGCCAGCTTGATCGCCGCCTCGTTCGCCTCGGCGCCGCTGTTGCAGAACCAGGCGCGGTCCAGCGCCGAATGCCGCACCAGCAGCTCCGCCAGCTGCACCTGCGGCTCGCTGTAGAAAACGTTGGAGATGTGGATCAGCGTATCGGCCTGCGCCTTGATCGCCTCCACCACGGTCGGATGGCGGTGGCCGAGCGAGTTGGTGGCGATGCCGGCCACGAAATCCAGGTAGCGGCGGCCCTCCACGTCGTAGACGGCGGTGCCTTCGCCGCGCATGATCGTCAGCGGCACACGCTTGGCCGCCTGGAAGAAGACCGCGGCCTCGCGCTGCTGCCAATCCGCGCTCGAGCCGGCGCCGGTTGTGCTGCTCGTCGTCGTCGACGTCATCGTTGTCGCTCCGTCTGCTGCTTGTGACGGCCAGTGTACGGGAGTCTGGCCGGGATTGCCTCGATTCGCCGCGTCAGCGAGGTGCGGGCGACGCTGTCGGCTGAGCGATGAGCTGGCCCAGCCGGTTCAGCGCCGCCTGCAGACGCGCCTCTTCCTCGCCGTAGCCGGCGAAGTCGCCGTTACGCAGGCGCTGCTGCGCCTGCGCGTTCGCGTCCGACGCCTCGCGGATCAGACCGGGGATATCGGTCGCGGTTGGGGTGACCGAGGTTGCCGGCGGCGCAGCGACGTTCGGCGGCGTGGTGCTTGCGGGCGCAGGGGAGGCGCCGGCGGCGGGTGTGGCCGTGGGCGTCGGCTGGCCGTTGCCGCCAGAGTTGTTGGTTTGCGCGGCGGCCGTGGCGGCGCTCGCGGCGAAGCTGCTGAAGCTGTAGGTCGGCGTGATCTCGCCCACCGCGGCGGCCAGCGCCTGGTTGAGCGACGGCTCCATGAAGACCTTGCCCGCCGCGTAGACGATCACGGCGACGACGGCCGGCTTCGGGTTCTGGTCGGCCTGCAGGTAGACCGGCTCGACATAAATGTACGATTGGTTGATCGGGATCATCAGCAGGTTGCCGCGCTGCACGTGCGAGCCCTGCTGGTTCAGCAGTGTTAACCGCTGCGAGATCTCCGGCTGGGCGTCGATGCTCGACTGCACCTGCACCGGCCCGGCGATCACCTGACCGGAGGGGAAGCGGAAGACCTGCAGTTGGCCGTAGTTCGGCGCATCCATCCGCGCCGCCATCAAGGCGATCGCATTCGGCTTGTTCGCCGGGGTGAAGGGACGAATCAGCACGAACTCCTGCCGCTGCTCGCCGGGCAGGCGCATGATCAGGTAGTACGGGTCGAGGTCCTTGGCCGAGCCGCCGGTGCCTTCCTGCGGCGTGGCCCACAGATCCTGCTTGCCGTAGAACACGCTCGGATCGGTCATGTGATAGGTGCGGTAGACATCGGACTGGATGCGGAAGAGGTCTTCCGGGTAGCGGATGTGGCTGCGCAGCGAGGCGGGCATCGCATCGAACGGCTTGAACAGCGTGGGATAGATCTTCTGGTAGGTTTTGGCCACCGGATCGCTCGGATCGACCAGGTAGAAGGTCACATCGCCGGTGTAGGCATCCACCACGATCTTGACGCTGTTGCGGATGTAGTTAATGCCATTCTCGTCCTCGGAATAGGGAAAGCTGTCCGAGGTCGTGAAGGCGTCCTGGATCCAGTACAGCTTGCCGTCCACGATCACAAGATACGGATCGTTGTCCAGCGTCAGGAACGGGGCGATATGTGAGATCCGGTCCTTGAGCGTGCGGCGGTAGAGCAGCCTGCTCTGCCCGGTGATCTGGCCGCTGATCAAGAGGTTCGTGTCGCCGAACTCCCAGGCGTAGACCAGCCGCCGGAAAAACGAGCCGATGCCCACGCCGCCGTTGCCGTTGTAGCGGGTCTCCTGCTGCGTGCCGGTGTTGTCCTCGAAGTCGATCTCGGCCTGCTTGGCGCCGACGATCTCGTACTCCTTGGTTTGCTGGCCGTAGTAGATGCGCGGCTGCTCGATCGCGGGCTCGCCCTGCGGAGGGATGTTTTGCAGGTTGTAGGCTGGCAGGCCGAAGACATCGACCTTGTTGACCGGGTTCATCACCGCGCCGTAGCCGTGCGTGTAGCGGGTGTGCACATTCACCCAGGTCCTGGCGCTCGGCTGCAGGCTGTCCTGCGACAGCTCGCGGGCGCCGAGCGTGACCTCGGTCATTCTGCCGTTCAGTGCGTAGCGATCCACGTCCACATCGTCGAAAACGTAGTACTGCTGGATCTCCTGCTGCTGCTTATAGGTCTGGATCTCGAAGCGCGGATCCCAGAGGCGGATATTGTCGATCGTCGCCTGGTCCTGGCTGAGCGTCTGGCGCGTGATGTCGCTGCTCGCCTGGAACGGCTGCAAATCCACCGCTTGCAGGTTGAAGGCCGTGCGCGTGCCGTCGATGTTGCGCTGGATGTACGGCTGCTCCTTGGCCAGCTCGTTCGGGTCGACGTTGAGCCGCTGCACCGCGGCCGGGTAGATGCCGAGCAGCGCGATCGCCGCCACGATCCAGGCGCCGACGCCCGCTCCGGCGACGATCAACCGCCGTCGGAAGATCGACCAAACGATGCAGGCGCCCGCAGCCACGGCGAAGACCATGAGGATGTAGTAGCCGGGAATGCGGGCGTGAATGTCGGTGTACGTCGCGCCTTCGACCACGCCGTTCTTGGTGATCGCCAGGCTGAAGATGTCGAGCCGGTAGCGCACGATGTAGACCAGCAGCAGCAGCAGGCCCAGGCAGCCAACGTGCGCCTTGATCGCCCGGCTGAGCCGCACCTCGAAGTTTTGCAGGCTGATCACGAAGGCGTAGACGCCGATCACCGCCAGCAGCGTCACGATCGTGAGGCCCAGCAGCCAGTCTAAGATCGCCCACAGGCCCGGCAGGGTGAACATGTAGAAGCCCGGGTCCATGTGGAATGCCGGGTCGCTGCCGCCGAAGCTGGCGCCGTTCACGAGCCGCAACCAGGTCTCCCACTCGCTCGAGGCGACGGAGCCGAAGACGATGGCGAGAAAGATCGAGCCGGCCACAGCGACGATCGTGACGATGCGCTTCAGCGTCGCCGGCTCGACCTCGGCGATAAAGCTCTCTTCCAGGCCGACCGGAGCCAGCCGGCGCGCCAGCCAGAGGTTGCCGGCGATGAAGCCGAGGAAGAGCAGGGCGCCCACGAAGAACAGCACCGTCTTGGTGATCAGCATCGTGTTGTAGACCGCGGCGTAGCCCAGGCTGTCGAACCAGAGGAAATCGGCATAGAGCCCTTTGAAGATCGAGGCGAGCGTGAACAGCCCGATCAGCACCGCGACCACAACCAGCCAGCGCATGGCGTGAAACGACGGCAACTGTTCGCGGCCGACCCGGAAGGGGATCGGCGGCGGTCCCAGGCCCTCGCGGTCTTCTCTCGGCGGGTCGCCGGACGCCACCCTCAGGCTCCTTCCGCTCTCTGCCGCTTCGCCGTCAGGCGAAGACAGTACCGGCGGGCGCGGCCGCCATCGCCTGTTGCAACGCGTGGGCCGCGCGTCCGTCCACGATGACCGGGCGCGAGCCGGCGGCGGCGGCGCGCAGGCAGGCGTCGATCTTCGGCAGCATACCGCCCGTCAGCACGCCCGCCGCACGCAGGCGGCCGCTCTCGGCCGCGTCCAGCCGCACGATCGGCCTGCCGTCGCCGTCGAGCACGCCGGCCACGTTGGTGAGGAAGACGAGGCGCGAGCCGGGCAGCGCCGCCGCGACCTCGCCGGCCGCCGTGTCGCCGTTCACATTCAGCAGTTGATCGCCGCCGCGTTGCACCGCGATCGGCGCGATCACGGGCAGCAGGCCGGCGTCGAGCAGCGCCGCCAGCACGGTCACGCCCACCTCGCGCACCGCGCCGACGAAGCCGAGCGCCGGGTTCTCGATCTCGCCGACGAGCACGCCGCCGTCCGGCCCGCAGAGGCCGAGCGCGCTGACGCCGAACCGGCCGAGTTGTGCGACGAGCCGCTTGTTGACCACCCCGGCCAGCACCGCGACCACGACATCGATCGCCGCCGCATCGGTGACGCGCAGACCGTCGACGAAGCGCGAGGGCACCTGGTGAATGCCCAGCCAGCGCGTGATCTCCGCGCCGCCGCCGTGCACGATCACGACGCGCGTGCCGGCGCGGTGCAGCGCCGCCGCGTCTGCCAGCGTGGTATCGCCCGAGCCGAAGGTGCTGCCGCCGATCTTGACGATGACCGTGTCCGCTGCCGACAACCCTGCCCCGCCGCCTTACAGATGGACTCAAGACCGGCGACCGCCCGCCGGTGCAGGCTTCGCTGCCGGTCCGCGACCGGTCTTGCCCCATCGCTTACGCCCGCCGCCGTCCAGCATGCGCCGATCGGCGGCGAGCGTCTATCCACTGGATGCCATACCGGCCATCGGGCGCCTTCGCGCCATCAGGCGCGGGCGTGCGGGCCGGCTCCGCATTCATGCCTATGTCGTGTATTCGGCGTTGATGCGCACGTACTCCTCGGTGAGGTCGCAGCCCCAGGCCGTGGCCGCCGCCTCGCCCACGCCGAGCTGCACGGCGATCACCACCTCCGGGCCCTTCAGTGCGTCCAGCGCGGTTTGCTCGTCAACCGCGCGCGGGGCGCCGCAGGCATAGGCTATCACGTCGCCGATCCGCACCTCGGCCCTGTCGAGGTCGATCGCGACGTAGCTGCGGCCGACCGCCATCATCACGCGCCCCCAGTTGAAGTCGTTGCCGTAGACCGCCGACTTCATCAGGGGCGAGACGGAGACGGTGCGCGCGGCGCGGCGCGCCTCTTCCACGCTCGCCGCGCCGCTGATCCGCACCTCGATCAGCTTCGAGGCGCCCTCGCCGTCCGCCGCGATCTGCCTGGCAAGGCTGCGCGAAGTCGCGAAGAGCGCCGCACGCAGCGCCTCGGCGCCGGCGCTGCCGGGCGTGAACGGCGCGCCGCCGCCCGCGCCATTGGCGAGCAGCACCACCGTGTCGCTGGTGCTGGTGTCGCCGTCCACACTCACCATGTTGAAGGTCTCGTCCACCACGGAGCGCAACAGCGGCCGGATCAGCTCCGGCGCCACCGGCACATCGCTGGTGAGGAAGCCGAACATCGTGCCCATGTCCGGGTGAATCATGCCGGAGCCCTTGGCGATGCCGCCGACGTGGTAGCGCCTGCCGCCGAAAACGAAGGCGGCCGCGGCGTGCTTCGGCCTGGTATCCGTGGTCATGATCGCGCGGGCCAGGTCCATGCCGCCGTCTGAAGCGAGGGTGATCGCGTCGATGCCGCGGGCGATGCGATCCATCGGCAACTGCCAGCCGATCACACCGGTGGAGGCGACGAGCACCTCGCTGGCGGCGATGCCGAGCTTCCCGCCCGCCTGCTCGGCCATGGCGCGCGCCGCCTGCAGTCCCTCGGCGCCGGTCGCCACGTTGGCGATGCCCGAGTTCGCCACGATCGCCCGGGCCGAGCCGTCGGCCAGATGTTCTTTGGAGACGATCACCGGCGCACCGACCACGCTGCTCTTCGTGAACATACCGGCGGCGACGCAGGGCCGCTCGGAGTAGAGCAGGCCGACGTCGTGCCGCGCGGTGTCCTGGTACTTGACGCCGGCATGGGTGGCGCCCGCCTGAAAGCCGGCCGGGGTGGTGACGCTGCCGTCGGGGATCTCCTGCACGCTCGCCGTGGTCTGCGTCGCCTGTGTCATTGGTCTAGCCTCCGAATGCCGGCGGCGCGATCGCTCCAGGGTCGCACCGTCGTCAACATAACAGCGCGGCGGCAACGGATGCTGATGCTCGTTGCCGCCGCGCTGCGCCGCTCCGCCAAACCGCCGGTCAGGGATAGAGCGCCGCGCCGTCGAGCCCCGCGCCCTGCGGCAGCCCGAGCATCAGGTTGAGGTTTTCCACCGCCTGGCCGCTCGCCCCCTTGACCAGATTGTCCAGGCAGGCGGAGACGACCAGACGGCCGGTACGGCGATCGACGGTGGGATGCACGAGGCAGAAGTTGGTGCCCGCGGTGTGCTTGGTGTGCGGCGCCGCTCCGACCACGCGGGTGAAGGGCGCGTCGTGGTAAAAGTCGCGGTAGAGCCCCAGCAGCTCGGACGCCGGGTCGGCGCCGAGCCGGTCGAGGCGCAGATCGGCGTAGCAGGTGCTCTCGATGCCGCGCACCATCGGCGAAAGATGCGGTACGAAGGTGACGCGCGGCGCCGGCGACTCCGCCAGCAGGCTCAGCTCCTGCGTGATCTCCGGCAGATGCCGGTGCCCCTTGAGGCCGTAGGCGACGACATCCTCGTCGGCCTCGGCAAAGTGGTAGCCGAGCGCCAGGCCCCGCCCGGCGCCGGAGATGCCCGACTTGCTGTCGACGATGATCCCGGGTTCGATCAGACCCGCCTGCCAGGCCGGCGCCAGCGCCAGCAGCGCCGAGGTGGGGAAGCAGCCGGGATTGGCGACGAGCCTGCTGGCCGCGATCGCCTCGCGGTGCAGCTCGGGCAGGCCGTAGACGGCGCCGTCCAGAAGCTGCGGCGCCGGGTGGTCGCCGCCGTACCAGGCGGCGTACTCGGCCGGGTTGTGCAGGCGGAAATCGGCGCTCACGTCCACGACGGGAATGCCGCGCTCGACGAACGGCGCAAGCGCGGCGGCGCTGGCCGCGTGCGGCAGGCAGCCGATCACGGCGTCGACATCGGTTTCGATCTGCTCGGTGATCGTTAGATCGTACTGGAAGAGGTGCGGGAAGACGGCGGCCAGTGGCTTACCGGCCTCGCTGCGGCCGGTGCAAGCGACCATGCGCGCCTGCGGGTGGGTGAGCAGCAGGCGTGCTGCCTCCACACCCGCATAGCCCGTGACGTTGACGACCCCGACTCGGATCACCGCCCGCCCTCGCTCGTATCCGCACTATAGACAGTCGCTGGCCCGCGGACAAGGACGCGGCGTTCGCCTGGCGCCCGGAGCAGCAATGGGGAGTGAGCCACTCGCCGATCCCTCACCGCGCTCGGGCGAAGGACCGAGCCGAGATGCTCCATACGGCACACTGTTCGTCGCGATTCGGCCGGTGGCGGCTACGCTCCGCGGAACACTGCCGGCCGCCGCTCGACGAAGGATCGAACCCCCTCTTTGGCGTCGTCTGTCTCAAGCACACTGGCCCGGATGTCGGCGATCGCCGCGCTGGCCGCCGCCTCCCCGGCCGCGATGAACGTGCGCGCCGCCCGCTTCGTGGCCTGGATGCCGAGCGGCGCGTTCGCGGCGATGATGTTTGCCAGCGCCATGGCGCGGTCGACCTGCTGGCCAACGGGGACAACTTCCTGGATCAGCCCGATGCGATGCGCCTCGGCGGCGCCGAACTCATCGCAGAGCAGTAGATGATACATGGCGTCGCCCCAGCCCGCCCGCATGAGCATGCGGAAATGGGCGCCGGCCAGCGGCGCGATGCCGCGCTTCGCCTCCATCTGGCAGAAGCGCGCATCCTCTGCCGCGACCACGATGTCGCCGGCCAGCATCAGCTCGATGCCGATCGTGAAGGTTACGCCCTGCACGGCCGTCACGATCGGCTTGCGGCAGAGCTTCGCCAGCTGGAACGGGTCGATATTCTCCGGCGGTGTTGGTCGTGTGCTCGCGCCGGGGCCGAAGAACTTCGGCATATCCAGCCCGGCGGTGAAGTGCGCGCCCTCCGCGCACAGCACGCCAACCCGGAGATCGCTGTCGCGGTCGAGCAGAGTCAGCGCCTCCGAGAGCTGCTGCATCATCTCCGGGACAAAGGCGTTGCGTTTCGCGGCGTTGTCGATGGTGATCTTCAGGATGCGCCCGACCACCTCATGGCGGACTCGCCCCTGCGACTGACCCGCTTGCAGTTCACTCACCCGCTTGGTTCCTTTTCCCACGCCGTGCCGCTGCGCCGGGGCGTTTGCCTGGCCCTATTCGCCCTTAAACACCGGTGTACGCTTCTCGGCAAACGCCCGCGGACCCTCCCTGGCGTCCTCGGTCTGGCCGATGGCCCAGCGCATGGTGCTCGCCAGGCGGAGCGCCTCGCCGAGCGGCATGTTCCCCTGCCGCCGCACGAGCTCGTGCATCGCCCGCACCGCCAGCGGGGCGTAACCGGCGATCTTCTCGGCCATGGCCCGTGCTGTCGGCAGAAGCTCATCGGGCGGCACAATCCGGCTCACCAGCCCGAAGGCGTAGGCAGTCGCGGCGGGAATGCGTTCGCCGGTGAAGAGCAGGTCATTGGCCAGCACGCGAGGGATCGAGCGCGGGAGGGTCACCGGCGCCCCCGCCAGGGGGAAGAAGCCGAGCGTGATCTCCGGCAGCCCGAACTGCGCGGCCTCACTGGCGATCAGCAGGTCGCAGGAGAGCGCGATCTCGAAGCCGCCGCCCAGGCAGTAGCCGTTGACCGCGCCGATGATCGGCTTCTTCGGTTCGAACTCGTGGAAGCCGACCGCGTCGTCCGTCCGGAACAGACCGGCTACCCCGCCCGCTGCGGCCGGCCCGCCGGCCCGGCTGCGCAGGTCTGCCCCGGCGCAGAAGGCGCGCCCATTGCCGGTGAGAATCGCCACGCGGATATCGTCGCGAGTCCGCACCTGGCGCAACGCCTCCATCAGTCCCGCGCCCAGCTCGGCGTTGATCGCGTTGAGCTGCTCGGGCCGGTTGAGCGTGATCGTCGCCACACCCGCGCTGACGTCGAACTGCACGGCCGGCGCTTCCACGGTGGTCATCGGCTACTCCTCCTGGCGCTTCCGCGACCGGCCATGGCCGGGCCACAGACTTGAGATATCGCTACTCACTCTATGATTTATTACTCACTTGATTGACGAAGATCAAGTCAGTATCAGAAAGTTAATGTAGTTCGGTTCGGGGGCGGAAGGCTGTCCGAGACACGCAGCTACGAAACCCAACAGTACTGCCCGGTCGCCCGCACGCTCGACGTTGTTGGCGACCGCTGGACCATGCTCATCCTGCGCGACCTTTCATGGGGTCGCCGGCGCTTCTCCGCCCTGCTGGTGTCGCTCGACGGCATCTCCGCGAACGTGCTCTCTGACCGACTGAAGCGTCTTGAGGCGCGCGGTATGGTCACGCGGGTGTTCTACCGCGAACACCCGCCGCGCGCCGAGTACACGCTGACGGAGAAGGGCAAGGCGTTTGTGCCCGTCCTCATCGCCATGCGTTGCTACGGCGAAGCCTGGGAGCCGGCGTCTCCGACCACTGATACGCCGACCGGATAAAGCGTCGGCGCGCGGGCGGCCCGGGAGCGAGGCGAGTCCGAGCCGCGCAGCAGGCAGGGGCCGGAGCAGCGGCGGCAGGGAGAGTCTCGCTGCGGCGAACGCCGGGGATCGAGTCCGCGTGGCTAGCGCCCGGCCTTCCAGTCGCGGAAAACGTCGAGCAGGCGATCGCGGGCGACGGGGGCGATGGTGGCTTCCGAGAGCGAGCCGAGGGTGCGGATGGTGAGGCGCATCTGCTGGAGGTAGTTGCGGCAGCCGGAGCAGTGCGGCAGGTGGGCGTCGAAGCGGGCGCGCTGGTCTGCCGGCAGCGTGCCCTCGAGGTACGCCGTGATCAGCTCGACCAGTTCCTGGCAGTTCAGTTCCGCTGGTTCGCTCACGCCGGCGCCGGCTCCATTCCCAGGTATGCGGAGAGGGCGCGGCGGACTTTGGACCGCGCCCGGTGCAGCAGCACTCTCTGATTAGACTCGGAGACGCCGAGAATGTTACAGACCTCGTCCGAGGCGAAGCCCTGCACGTCGCGCAGGGTGATCACCTCGCGCTGCGCCGGCGGCAGCGCCGCGATCGCCTGATCGATACGCGCGCGCGTCTCGCCGGCGAGAAGCTGCGCCTCCGGCGCTCCCTCCCAGCTCTCGGGCTTCGTGGCCCAATGGTGAGAACTGCTGCCGAAGTAGGCTGGATCCATCGCCACTTCCGGCGGCGCGCCTTCGGCGTCGAAGAGCGCCGAAAAGGGCACGCTGCGCCCTTCGCGCCGGCCGCGCGTGACCGCCGTATTGACGAGGATGCGGTAGATCCAGGTGCGCAGCGAGGAGCGGCCCTCGAAGCGGCCAACGCCCTTGAGGACACCGATCCATGCCTCCTGCGCCACCTCCTCGGCCACGGCGGCGCTCGGCACGTAGTTCAGCGCCAGCCGCACCATGCCGGTGTGGTAGCGGCCGATCAGCTCCTCGAACGCCGCCTCGTCGCCCGCCTGCAGGGCGGCGAGCATGCGGGCATCATCCGCGGAAACGCGCGGCTCGAGCGGGGCGCCGCCGGCAGGGCTCGACGGGGTGGTCATCGCGGCTCCTTCGGGCAGAGGGTAGCCGATGCGCAATCGACAATCGAGCGCGGCGATCATATTCGATGCGGCTGTCAGCACCCGCACGATGCCCGTGATCCGGAATGCTGTAACGTACGCTCGCCGGCGTAGACCGATCAGCAGTGCGCCGCGGCGAGGGCCGCGGCCTGACAGTGGGGAGGACTCGCTCCGATGTCGCACACACAGATCACCATGTATGGCACGCAGTGGTGCAGCGATTGCAAGCGCACGAAGCAGTTTTTCGGCGAGCAGCGGGTGCACTACGACTTCATCGACATCGACAAGGACACGGCCGGCCTGCAGGTCGTGGAGCGGGTGAACGTCGGCAAGCACATCATCCCCACGCTGATCTTCGGCGACGGCACCACGCTGGTCGAGCCGTCGAACGCCGAGCTGGCGGCCAAGCTTGGCCTGCAGACGATGGCGAAGCGCACCTTCTACGACCTGATCATCGTCGGCAGCGGGCCGGCGGGGCTGACCGCCGCGCTCTACGCCGCGCGAGAGGGAATCGACAGCCTTGTGATCGAGCGCGGCGGCGTCGGCGGCCAGGCCGGCGTCACTGAGCGACTCGACAACTTTCCCGGCTTCCCCGACGGCGTCTCCGGCAACGAATTCGCCGATCGCCTGCGCCGCCAGGCCGAGCGCTTCGGCGTCGAGATCCTCTCGGCGCAGGAGGTGATCGGTGTGGGCGCCGACGGCGACTACCGCTGGGTACGCACCGCGGACGGCGGTGAGTATCGCGCCTGGGCCGTGCTGCTGGCGCTCGGCTCGACCTACCGGCGGCTGGGTATTCCCGGCGAAGACGACTTCGTCGGCGCGGGCGTGCATTTCTGCGCCACCTGCGACGGGCCGTTCTACCGCGGCCGCGAGGTGCTCGTCGTCGGCGGCGGCAACTCGGCGGGTGAGGAGAGCCTCTTCTTGACGAAATTCGCCAGCAAAGTGACGATTGCAACGCGCGCTCCGGCGCTCACGGCCAGCCGTGTCGTCGTGGAGAAGGTCGAGGCCAACCCGCGAATCGATGTCCTGACGAGCGTGTCACCCGCGGCCTTCAGCGGCGAAGGCCATCTCGAGGCGGTGGAGCTGAAGGATGTGGACAGCGGCCAGACGCGCACGATCACGCCGGCGGGCGTGTTCGTGTTTATCGGCCTTTCGCCGAACACGGCGCTGGTGCGCGAGCTGGTGAACACCGACGAACGCGGCTTCATCGTCTCCAGTCCGACGCTGGAGACGAGTGTGCCGGGCATCTTCGTGGCGGGCGACTGCCGCGCGGGCAGCACCAAGCAGGCCGCGTCGGCGGCGGGCGAGGGCGCGGCCGTGGCCCTGGCGATACGCGCCTACGTCGAACCGCGCGCCGGCGGTATGCCGCGCGCGGGCATGGTGGAGGCGATGGCTCCGGCCGCAGCGGTGTGACGCCCGCGCGGGCGGCGGGGAGGGCGGCATGGCGGAGGCGATCGTTTCCGGCTCGGTGCAATCCACGGCGCAGAACGCCGCGCCGCCGCTCCCCGTGCAGCGCGAAGCCGGCGGGCCGCTCGTCGCGTTCGGCCGCGAGATTTGCGGTGATCTCGAAGCGGCGCTGCGCCGCGAATGGCTGGTGACGAACGGCCTCGGCGGCTATGCCTCGGGCACGCTGGCCGGTATCGCCACCCGCCGCTACCACGGATTGCTCGTGGCCGCGCTCACGCCGCCGGTGGGCCGCACGGTGCTGGTCGGCGCACTGGACGAGCAGGCGACCTACGACGGCGGCGTCTGCAAGCTCTCCGCGCACGAGTTCGCCGGCGGCACGATCGACCCGCAGGGTTTTCGGTACCTGCAATCCTTCCATCTGGAAGGCATGCTGCCGGTCTGGACCTTCGCGCTGGGCGATGCGCTGCTGGAGCGGCGCGTGTGGATGGCCCAGGGCCAGAACACGACCTACGTCTGCTACCGGCTGTTGCGCGGCACGCACTCGCTGGAGCTGCATGTCACCCCGCTTGTCACCTATCGTGACTTCCACAGCCTGACGTCGGGCCAGGGCTGGCAACCGGCGGTGCAGGCGCGGCCGCGTGGCGCCGAGATCGTGGCGTTCTCCGGCGCGCGGCCCTTCCGCCTTCTGGCCGACGGCGGCGAGTTTACGCCCAGCGGCGGCTGGTGGTGGAACTTCCATCACCGCGAGGAGACGGCCCGCGGCCTGGACGATCGCAGTGATCTGTTCGCGCCGGGCCAATTCAGCGCCACGCTCTGGCCCGGCGCCCTGTTCACCCTGGTGCTGACCACGGAGTCCAGCGCGGATTTGAACAGCGGCTATGCGCTGGCGATGGCCGAGGCGCGACAGATCGGCCTGATCCGCGACGCCGGTGCGGGCGATCCGTTCGCGCGGCAGCTTGTGCTGGCCGCGGATCAGTTCCTGGCGCGGCGCGGCGGCAGTCAAACGGCAGGCGTGGGGCATGGCGGCGACACCGCTTCTGCGTCCGGTAACGGCATGTCCGTGACCGGGGACGACGGCACGACGGCGGCCCCGGCAGGCGGGCGCACGGTGATCGCCGGCTTTCACTGGTTCAACGACTGGGGCCGCGACACCATGATCTCGCTGCCCGGCCTGGCGCTGAGCACGGGCCGCGCCGCCGAGGCGGCCGACGTGCTACGCACCTTCGCCCGCTACATTGAGAGCGGCCTCTGCCCCAACAACTTCCCAGACGATTCCGGCTTGCCGCCCAGCTACAACACCGCCGACGCCACGCTCTGGTATGTGCTGGCGGTGCGAGCCTACTGCGACGTCGCCGGCAGCGAGACGTTGATCGAGGAGCTGTTGCCGGCGCTGCACGAGATCGTCGAACGGCACCGGCGGGGCACCGGGTTCGGCATCGGTATGGACCAGCGCGACGGGTTGTTGCAGGCCGGCGCTCCGGGCCTGCAACTGACCTGGATGGACGCCAAAGTCGGCGATTGGGTGGTGACGCCGCGCGCTGGCAAGCCGGTGGAGATCAACGCGCTCTGGTACAACGTCCTGCGCATCGCCGCCGCAATCTACGCCACCCGCGACCCGCAGACCGGCAGCGAGTATGCGGCACTCGCCGATCGCGTGCGTGACTCGTTCCGCACGCGTTTCGTGCGGCCGGATAGTCGGCATCTTGCCGATGTCGTCGATGGCCCGAACGGCGATGACTTCAGCGAGCGGCCCAACCAGATCTTCGCCGTTTCACTGCCCAATCCGCTGTTGGAAGGCGCCGTGGCCGCGGGCGTGGTCGATGCCGTGGGCCGCGATCTGCTGACCAGCGGCGGCCTGCGCTCGCTGGCGCCGGCCGAACCGGCGTATCAGGGCGGCTACGGTGGCGACCAGACGCAGCGCGACGGCGCCTACCACCAGGGCACCGTCTGGGCCTGGCTGCTCGGCCCCTACGCGGAGGCGCACTATCGTGTCTACCGCGACGCGCACGCGGCATTGGCCCTGCTGCGCCCGCTGGAAGACCACCTGCGTGATGCGGGCCTCGGCACCATTTCGGAGATCTTTGACGGCGACCCGCCGCACACGCCGCGTGGCTGCATCGCGCAGGCCTGGAGCGTGGCCGAGACGCTGCGCGTCTGGCGGAAGCTGAGCGCCGCGACGAAGCGGTAACGCCTTGCGGCTACGGCGCAGGTCAAGCCAGGCGCCGCGCCGTAACGGTTTGACAGCCCCAAACCCGCGTGACAAACTTCCGTCAAGAGGCGTGGCCGTTTCCGAAGCCCGCGTACCTGTACGAGGCTCCCCTGTCTGAATCGGCCGCCCCCCAAGGGGGCCGGCGGTGGCGCAAGCCAGTGCTTTTGCCGACCTTGCCGATCTCTCGCAGCCGCTGCGTGCGGCGCGTCTGGTAGTGCTTTCGGACCTGGACCGCGGGCGCCTGGCCGAGCTTGCCCGGCTGCTGGCGCAGGTCAGCGCCGCCCGCCGGCAGGAGATCGCCCGCCGTCTGCTCGACCTCAGCGAAGACGATGCCACGCTGAACTTCGATGCCGTCTTCACGCATCTGCTCGGAGACCCGGACCCGGAGCTGCGCCGCCTGGCGCTTGACGGCCTGTGGGAGAGCGACGACCGCACGCTGCTCGACAACTTCCTGATGCTGCTCGGCGCCGACCCGGACGCGGGTGTACGCACCGCCGCGGCGGCATTGCTCGGCAACTGGGTGCTGCGTGGCGAGTTTGACGCGCTGCGCCCGCGCGACAACGAGCGCGTGCTGGACGCGCTGCGCGCCGTCGCCGGCGACACGGCGCAGCCGGCCGAGCTGCGCGGGCGCGCGGTCGAGTCGCTGGGCGCCTGCAGCCAGGGCTGGGTGCACGACCTGATCGAGCGAACCTACCGCGACCCCGCGCCGGCGTTGCAGATCGCCGCGCTGCACGCGATGGGGCGCAACGGCGACGCGGCCTGGCTGCCGGTGCTCTACCGTGAGCTGGCCAGTGACGATCCCTTGCGCCGCTTCGAGGCGGCCGAGGCGCTGGGCGAAATCGGCGAAGAAGAGTCGGCGCCTCACCTGACACCGCTGATTGACGACCCCGACCAGGAGGTCCAGGAGCAGGCGATCCGGGCGCTCGGTGAGATCGGCGGGCGCAGCGCCCTGGAGGCGCTGAACCGGCGGACGCAGGATGCCGATCGGCGGATCGCCGAGGCGGTGCAGGCGGCGATCGCCGCGGCCCGCGCCGAGGAGGGGCTGATCGGCGGCGCAGCGCAGCGCCTGCTGCGACGCGATGCCGCCGTGCAGCCGGATGAGCTGGAAGAGTGGGACGAGTCCGACGACGATGAGCCGGACGACGACTAGCGCGGCGAGCGAGGGAGTGCGGCGGTGAGGCGCACGGGGCAGCGTTTACGCATCGAGGACGCGGTTTCCTCCGGCGGCATCGTCTATCGCCGCACCGATGGCGGCTTCGAAGTGGTGCTTTGCGGCCGCACGCCGCAGGGCATCTGGGGCTTGCCGAAGGGCACGCCGCTTCCCGGCGAAACGCTGGAGCAAACGGCCCTGCGTGAGGTCCAGGAAGAGACCGGACTTGAAGTGCAGATCGATCGCAAGGTCGGCGAGATCGAGTACTGGTTCTCGCGCGTCGAACAGGGCGTGCGCTTTCATAAGCGCGTCCACCACTACCTGATGGTGCCCACGGGCGGCAACACTGCCGACCACGATCACGAATACGACGTGGTGCAGTGGTTCCCGCTGTGGGACGCCGAGCACGCGCTGACCTACGCCAACGAGGCGGAGATCCTGCGCCGGGCCGCCGCCCTGCTGCATGCCCCTGCCGAACATGTGAACGGCAACGTGAGCGAGGCCGACTGACGCGCAGCAGACCGCGCGGCTGGCACGGTGGCGCGAATCCGCGCTACGGTGGGAGCGGCAGCCAAACGGTCTGCGAAGGAGACGCCGCGTGGCGCTCGAAGTCGAAGACGTTGTCGCTCATGGCGCCCGCATTCGCCTGCGGCGCAAGCGCCACGCCGACGCCGAGGCCGACTATCGCTGGCGCCGCGATCCCGAGCTGGCGCGCTTCGATGCCGCGACGCCGCTGCGTGTCTCCTTCGCCGATTTCCTGGTGACCTACCAGGAGGACCTGCGCTACCCCAGCCCCTTCCGCCGCGTCTACGCGATTGAGACGCTCGCCGGCGAGCACATCGGCAACGTGATGTACTACAACATCGACGAGCGTCGGGGCGAAGCCGAGCTGGGCATCACGATCGGCGAGCGGCGCTACTGGAGCGCAGGCTACGGCCGCGACGCCGTGCGCACCTTCGTGCGCTACGTCTTCGAGTTCACCGCGCTGAACCGCATCTATCTGAACACGCTCGACTGGAACGTGCGCGCCCAGCACAGCTTCCGTGCCGCCGGCTTCCTGCCGATCGGTCTCAATCGCCGGGGCCTGCACACTTTCGTCTCGATGGAAATCCGCCGCGAGTGGGTCGAACGCGAGGACGCGGAGGCTGCCCAGCGCGAAGGTTCGTAAGCCTGCGGCTCGCGACACGACGCCGCAGCAAGCCAGGGGCGCGCCTCAACGGGACGCGCCCCTGGCGATCAACCGAGCGGTTCCTGCGGATTTAGCCGCGGGAGGGCAGCGACACCGTCGCCGTGCCGGGCGAGGTCTTCTGGCCGGAAGGGTTCTCCGTCCAGATATCGAGCGTAACGAGGTTTTCGCCGTTCTCCTGGCTCTTGCCGGTGATCACGCCGCGGCAGGTCATGTCCTGCGCCGGATAGTCCATGCCGCGGTAGCTCACGCCCCACTTTTTGATCTTGCCGCCGCTGGGCGCCACCCAGTCCCAGAGCAGCTGGCCGAGAAAGGCGTGCTTGAGCGCGCCGTGGACAATGATGCCGTTCAGTCCGGTGGAACGGGCGAAGTCCTGATCGTAGTGGATCTGGTAGAAGTCGCCGGAGCCCGCCGCCCAGTGCACGAGTTGCTGCGTGGAGGGATTCTTGACGAGCTTCGGGATCTCGTCGCCGACCTTGACGTCTTCGAAATAGACCTTGGTGCCGCTTGCTGCCGCCGTCGTCATTGTGCGCTGTCCTCTCGCTGCGGTTTCACTCCACATCCGGCCGCGGTGCCGGATGCGGCATGACCAAATACCCGCCAGGGAGACCGAGCCTAGTACTGGATGCCGGTGCCGCGGACCTTCGCCACGACCTGGCCGAGCTGGTTCTTGTACGTCGTCTCGGTCGTGGTGATCAACATCGTGCCGATGCCGCCCTCGCGCTGCTGGATGTCGGCGATGTGCGAGCTGACCGTGAGCGTGTCGCCGGCGCAGACATCGCCCAGGTACTCGATCTCCGTGCCGCCGTTCAGCCGGCGCTTGAGCCCGGTGCTGAACTCGCGCATGCCGCCGCGGCGGCCGCCGAAGGTGGGATCGGAATACCTGGGGTTGAAGATGGGCGTGCCGAGATAGTGCGGCGGGGCGAGCAGACCGCGGTAGCCGCGCCGCTTCGCCTCGTCTTCGTCGTAGAAGACCTGGTCGGTGTGGCCGACGGCGCGGGCGAACATGCGCACGCCCGTCTTGTCGACTTCGTTGGTCGTGGGCTCCGACTCCTTGCCGATAGCGGCCTTCATCTCCTCGGTGATGAGGTTCTCGGCCACGACTGCCTCCTCGTGCTGTTGCTGGTCGTTGCTTCGGGATACGGGCCGCGCCGGGCGATCCCGTTCCGGCAGGGTTCACACTACGCGCCGCAGGGTGGCTTGTCAAAGTCAAGCCGCCACGCGACGGTGCCGCGCCGCCGCTATGGCGAAGCGATGCCCGCGTGCGGTACGCTGCGCGCTGGACACACGGTAGTGGTCGCTCGTTATGCTGGGTTCAGCATAACGGCCCTGCCGCGGCCGGAGCGGTCGCCCGCGCAAGCGTATGCAGCCGGCGCGGTCTGTTCTTGTCTTCGGAATGGCGCCGGCGTGCCGGTGAGACGAGCGCGGGTCGCAGGATCCGAGCGCCATCGCGCGGAGCGCGAGATCAGTAAGGAGAGGTTCGTGCAGGCGATCGAGTACCAGGCGCCGCAAACGGTGCGCGAAGCGGTGGGGCTGCTGCAGGGCGCGGGAGAGAACGCGCGCGTGCTGGCCGGCGGCACCGACGTCATTGTGCAGGTGCGCGAGGGCCGGCGGCCCAACGTCTCGCTCCTCGTGGACGTCAAGAAGATCCCGGAGCTCACCAGCATCACCTTCGACCAGCAACGTGGCCTGCGTATCGGTGCGGCGACACCGTGCTACCGCATCTACGAAAACGAGATGGTGACGCGGCTCTACCCGGCGCTGATCGATTCGGCTTCGCTGATCGGCGGCACCGCCATCCAGGGCCGCGCCAGCCTGGGCGGCAACCTCTGCAACGCCTCGCCCGCCGCCGATACGATACCGACGCTGATCGTGCTGTCAGGCGTGGCGGAGATCGCCGGGCCGGAGGGCACGCGCGAGCTGCCCGTAGAGCAGTTCTGCATCGCGCCGGGCCGCACGGCCTTGCAACCGGGCGAGATGCTCGTGGGCCTGCGCTTCCCGACGCCGCAGCCGCGCTCTGGGGCGCGCTTCCTGCGCTTTATTCCGCGCAACGAGATGGACATCGCCGTGGTGAACGCGGCGGCCGCGGTGCAGCTCGATGAGTCGCGCAACCGCATCGCCTCGGCGCGGATCGCGATCGGCGCGGTGGCGCCCACGCCGCTCTACCTTGAGGCGGCGGGCGCGGCGCTGGCCGGGCAGGAGGCGAACGAGGCGTCATACCAGCGCGCGGCGGAGGTGGCGATCACTGCCGCCCGGCCGATCGACGACATGCGCGGCAACATCGGCCAGCGCAAGCACCTGGTCGGCGTGATGGTGCGCCGCGCCCTCGCCGGCGCCGTCGAACGCGCCAGGGCGTAGGGCGAGAGGCGTAGGGGCGCACAGGGCATGCCCTGTGCGCCCGCAGGCGCAACCCACAGCGCACCGCTCACCCGCTGCAAGCTGGAACGCTCACGACAAGATCGCCCCTTCTCCCAATCTTGGGAGAAGGGGAAGGGGGAAGAGGGCCATGCCTGGACGATTGCACATCGAATCGACGATCAACGGGGAAGCGGTGGACTTCCTTTGCGAGGCGCGGCAGAGCCTGCTGGAAGTGCTGCGCGACGAGCTCGGGCTGACGGGCGCCAAAGAGGGCTGCAACAACGGCAACTGCGGCGCCTGCTGCGTGATCATGGACGGCCGCGTCGTCAACTCCTGCTGCGTGCTCGGCGCCGAGGCGCAGGGCGCCGAGATCATGACGATCGAAGGCGTCGCCACTCCGGCCGGGCTGCACCCGTTGCAGCAGGCGTTTCTTGAAGAAGCCGCCTTGCAGTGCGGCGTCTGCACACCGGGCTTCATCGTCGCGGCGAAGGCGCTGCTGGAGAAGAACCCGCATCCCGACGAGCACCAGATCCGTTACTGGCTCGCCGGCAACCTTTGCCGCTGCACGGGCTACGACAAGATCATCCGCGCCGTGCAGAAGGCAGCCGACATGCAAGGCGCTGTGCGGGTGTAGCGGCGTTCGGCCCTCATCCCCTTCCCTTCCCCAGGATTGGGGGAAGGGCGAACCGGGGGTGCCAAATCGATGCGGCGCCGGCTTTACCGTAGGCCGATCGGAACGCTCAGTGCACGATCGTCTCCTTCTCCCATCGGGCGACGCATGGGAGAAGGAGACAGGAGAGGATGAGGGCCGACGGCCGTCTACAATAGCAGCGGGGCCCAAACAACGGGCAGGAGTGAAGCGATGGTCATCGCGGACAAAGAGACGAAGTACAAAGTCATCGGCACGCGGCCGATCCGCCACGACGGCGTGGATAAAGTCACCGGTCGGGCGCAGTACGGCGCGGACATCACCCTGCCCGGCACGCTGCACGCCAAAGTGCTGCGCAGCCCTTACGCCCACGCCCGCATCGTCTCGATCGACACGCGCGAGGCGGAGGCGTTGCCGGGTGTGCGCGCCGTGGTCACGGCCAAAGACCTGCCGCAGGCCGAGGACAAGACGCAGGATCTTGGCGAGGGCGCGGTCAATCTGCGCGAGCTGAGCAACAACGTGCTGGCGGACGGGAAAGTCCTCTACCGCGGCCACGCCGTGGCGGCGGTGGCGGCAACCAACGCGCACATCGCGGAAGAAGCGGTGGGCCTGATCCGGGTCGAGTACGAGCCGCTGCCGCCGGTGGTGGAGGTGCGCGACGCGATGCGGGAGGACGCGCCGCTGCTGCACGAGAACCAGAAGACCAAGTCGATGGCCGGCGTCTCCGACAAGGCCAGCAACGTGGCGCAGCACCTGCACTTCCAGAAGGGCGATATCGAGCAGGGCTTCGCCGAGGCCGACGTGACGGTCGAACGCGAGTTCACGACGAAGATGGTGCACCAGGGCTACATTGAGCCGCACGCCAGCTCGGCACACTGGAACCAGGACGGCCGTCTCACGGTGTACACCTGCACGCAGGGCGCCTTCCCCGTGCGGGCGCAGCTCTCCGAGCTGCTGCGCATGCCCGTCTCGCGCATCAAGGTCGTGCCCACGGAGATCGGCGGCGGCTTCGGCGGCAAGATTCCGATCTACCTGGAGCCGCTGGCGGCGTTGCTTTCCAAGAAGAGCGGAAAACCCGTCAAGCTCACGATGAGCCGCACCGATGTGTTCGAAGGCACCGGTCCGACCTCTGGCTCGTACATGAAGGTCAAGGTCGGGGCGAAGAAGGACGGGACCGTCACCGCGGTGCAGGCGATGCTGGCCTACGAAGCGGGCGCCTATAAGGGCTCGCCGGTGGGCGCCGGCTGCATGACGATGCTGGCGCCGTACGAGGTGGCAAACGCCACGATTGACGGCTATGACGTGGTGGTGAACAAGCCGAAGGTCTCGGCCTACCGTGCGCCGGGCGCCCCGAACGCCGCCTTCGCCATCGAGCAGGTGATGGACGAGGTCGCCGAGAAGCTCGGCATCGACCCGCTGCGCTTCCGCCTGCAGAACGGCTCGAAAGAGGGCACGGTGCAGGCGAACGGCGCCAGGTTCCCGCGCATCGGCAACATCGAGTGCGTGCAGGCGGCGCTCGCCTCGACCCACTACAACACGCCGCTCGAGGGGCCGAACCGCGGCCGCGGCGTTTCCTCGGGGTTCTGGTTCAACGTCGGTCTCAAGTCGTCGGTTTCGGCCAGCGTCAACCCGGATGGCACGGTGAGCCTCACCGAAGGGTCGACGGACATCGGCGGCACGCGAGCGTCGATCGCCATGCAGCTCGCGGAGACGCTGGGCATCGCCGCCGAGGATGTGAAGCCGCAGGTGGTCGATACTGACTCCGTCGGCTACAACGACGTGACCGGCGGCAGCCGCACGACCTTCGCCAGCGGATACGCGGCCTACGAGGCGGGTCAGGACATCATCCGCCAGCTCAAAGAGCGCGCGGCCAAGATCTGGGAGGTCGAGCCGGATACCGTCTCCTTCGAGGACGGCGCCTTCAAGACCTCGGCGGACGCCGAGAAGACGCTGAGCTTCAAGCAGATCGCCGGGCAGATCATGCGCACGGGCGCGCCGGTGGTCGGCCGCGCCACGGTGGCGCCGGGCGGTGTCGGCGGCGCCTTCAGCACGCAGATCGCAGACGTGGAAGTGGACCCGGAGACGGGCAAGGTCACGGTGCTGCGCTACACCGTGGTGCAGGATGCGGGCACAGCCGTGCACCCGAGCTATGTCGAAGGGCAGATGCAGGGCGCGGTGGCGCAGGGCGTGGGCTGGGCGCTGAACGAGGAGTACTTCTACGACGAGTCGGGCCGCATGGCCAACGCCAGCTACCTGGACTACCGCATGCCGACGGCGCTTGACCTGCCGATGATCGACGCAATCATCGTGGAGGTGCCCAACCCCGGCCACCCGTACGGCGTGCGCGGCGTGGGAGAGGTGCCGATCGTGCCGCCGCTGGCCGCCGTGGCGAACGCCGTCTACCGCGCCACCGGCCACCGCTTCACCGACCTGCCCATGTCGCCGGGCCGCATCCTGGAGGAGACGGTCGGCCTGCCTCAGTAGAGGGCGTGGGGCGTAGGTCGAAGGGCGTGGGGAATGAGAGGGACGGCCGAAACATCTCGGCCGTCCCTGTTGCTGCCGGTCGTGCGTGGCTTTGGGAGAGGCTGAGACTGCATGCTATACTGAGGCGCCGGAGGACTGCCGCCCCTTGAAGATCACCGCTGAACGCCAGCCCGAAAGCCAGATCCTGCTCGAGATCGAGGTCGAGCCTGAGCGCGTCGAGCAGTCGATGGACCAGGCCTTCCGCCGCATGTCGGGCCGCTACCGCATCCCGGGTTTTCGTCCGGGCAAAGCGCCCCGTGTGATGTTCGAGCGCTACGTCGGCCGCGACACGCTGCTGCGCGAGGCGCTCGAAAAGCTTGTGCCCCAGGTCTACGAAGAGGCGATCAAAGAGGAGTCGCTGGACCCGATCGACCAGCCCTCGTTTGAAATTCCCACCTTCGAGCCGCTGCTGATCAAGGCCACGGTGCCGCTGAAGCCCACCGTGGACCTGGGCGACTACCGCGCCCTGCGCCTGCCGCGTCCGGAAGCGACCGTGCCGCCCGAACAGCTCGAGGAGACGATGCTGAACCTGCGGCGGCAGTATGCCTCGCTTACACCGGTTGAACGTCCGGCGCAGGCCGGCGATGTCGTGCGCGCCGATCTCAAGGCCGAGGTCGAGGGGCGCGAGCTGATCTCCGAAGAGGACAGCGACCTGCGTCTCAGCGAGCAGGGGATGCAAGGGCTGCCCGGGCTGATGGAGCAGCTGATCGGCGTCGAAAAGGGCAAGGAGTACACCTTCGAGGTTGCCGTGCCCGCGGAGTTCGACGAGGCCAGCCTCGCCGGCAAGCAGGCGACGTACCACGTCGTGGTCAAAGAAGTCAAAGAGGAGAAGCTGCCGGAGGCGGACGATACCTTTGCCAGCGAAGTCGGCGAAGGCTTCCCGTCGTACGCGGCCCTGCGCGAGCGCTTCGCCGGCGACCTGCAGAAGCGGGCCGAGGAACAGGCCGAGCGCGACTACGACCAGAAGATCGTCGAGACGTTGATCGAGCAGGCGCAGATCGATTTCCCGCCCGTGCTGGTCGACCGCGAGATCGACCACATTCTCAGCGAGCAGACCGGGGGCGGCACGCGCGCCAGCATCGAAGCCGCGCTGCGCAAAGGCGGCGGCGGCTCGGCCGATGCGCTGGTCGAGCAGGTGCGGCCGCTGGCGCTGGAGCGCGTCAAGCGCTCGCTGGTGCTGACCGAGGTAGCTGAGAAAGAGGGCCTCGCCGTCGCCGATGCCGAGGTGGACGCGGAGCTGAACCGCATCGCCGGCGACAGGCCGCAGGCGGCGCAGATGCGCACGATCTTCGATAACCCCAGCGGCCGCGAGCTGCTGAGCCGCACGGCGCTGACGAAGAAGGTCTACCAGCGGCTGCGCGACATCACCGATGGCAAGGAGCTGCCGCCGCTGCCCGAGCCGAAGGCCGCGGAGGCCACGGACGAGGCGGCGCCGGCAGCGGCCGTCGAGGCCGAAACCGACCCGGCGCAGGAGGCCGCGAGGGCCGAGCAGAGCAGCGCCGCGCCGGCCGCCGAGGCGCCGGCGCACGAGGCGGAATAGTCAAAGGCCCACCGGGGTAGCGCGAGCGCCTCCGGCGGATTTATGTTGGGCATCAGTTCCCGCGCTGCCCGCGGCGCGGTTACCCGGCCGTCAGGGGTTCACCGATCGGGGCGTTCATCCGAGACTGACATAAGAGAAAGATCCAGCAACCGCCGGCGGCAACCGAGTTCGCGTCGACCGGCGGTTCACGCACGGAGTCGGTGAGCAGGCGGTGGCACCGCCGATCTCGCTCGCACAGGAGACCAGGTATGGCCGGTAACCGCACGCCCAGGGTTCAATACCACTGTTCGTTCTGTGGCAAGAACCAGGACCAGGTGCAGCGGCTGATCGCGGGTCCGGGCGCGGTGTACATCTGCAACGAGTGCGTTGAGCTTTGCCGCGAGATCATCCAGGAAGAGGCGAGCGGCCCGTCCAAGCCGAAGACCAGCGGCCAGCGCATTCCCCCGCCGAAGAACCTCTACGACCAGCTCAGCGACTACGTCGTCGGCCAGGAGCAGGCGAAGAAGGTGCTCTCGGTCGCCGTCTACAACCACTACAAGCGCATCAATGCGCCGGCCTCGGCCGATGTCGAACTGGAGAAGAGCAACATCCTGCTCGTCGGGCCGACCGGCTCCGGCAAGACGCTGCTCGCCCGCACGCTCGCCAAGATCCTCGACGTACCCTTCAGCATCGCCGACGCCACCGCGCTCACCGAGGCGGGCTACGTCGGCGAAGACGTCGAGAACATCCTGCTGCACCTGATCCAGGCGGCCGATTTCGACATTCCCAAGGCGGAACGCGGCATCGTCTACATCGACGAGATCGACAAGATCGCCCGCAAGAGCGACAACCCCTCGATCACGCGCGACGTTTCCGGCGAGGGCGTGCAGCAGGCCCTGCTGAAGATCATCGAAGGCTCGGTCGCCAGCGTGCCACCGCAGGGCGGGCGCAAGCACCCGCACCAGGACTTCATCCAGATCAACACCACCAACATCCTCTTCATCTGCGGCGGCGCCTTCGAAGGCCTGGACAAGGTCATCGACCGCCGTCTCGGCCTCGACAAGCGCTCGCTCGGCTTCCTCGCCGGCAACCGGCCGGTGTACGCCTCGCCGCAGAAGGAGACGGACGCGCTGCTGAAGCAGGCGACGCACGACGACCTGCTGCAGTACGGCCTGATCCCGGAGTTCGTCGGTCGCCTGCCGATGGTGGTCGCGCTCGAATCGCTCGACCGAGACTCGATGGTGCGCATCCTCACCGAGCCGAAGAACGCGCTGATCAAGCAGTTCCAGCGCTTCTTCGCCATGGACGGCGTTGAGCTGGTGATTACGCCGGAGGCGATGAGCGCCTGCGCCGACGAGGCCATTCGCCATCGCACCGGCGCCCGCGGCCTGCGCACCGTGCTCGAAGACACGCTGCTGGAGACGATGTACGAGGTGCCCTCGCGCTCCGATGTGAAGAAGTGCGTGATCAACGCCGACACGATCATCAAGCGCCAGCGGCCGCTGCTGCTGAACCGTGCTGGCCAGGCGATCGACTTCGAAGAGCAGCAGCGCGGGGAGACGGCGTAGCACTCGGCCCTCACCCCTGGCCCCTCTCCCAAGCCTGGGCGAGGGGAACGGCGTTCCGGAGTTGCGGGGCAGAAGGCGGGCACCTATTGGCAGCCCGCGGAACCGGGTGGTTCTCTGGCTACCGATAGATCGCCAGCACGGCGGCGGCGGTGATCAGCCAAAGGGCGACACAGGCGAGCAGCGGCAGATCGCGTACGAGCAGGTCCTCGGGGCTGCCGCCCTCGTCGCGGCGGTAGACGAGGAACAGGTAGCGGAAGATGCCGTAGAGCACGAACGGCACCGTCACCATCATCGCGTGGTTCGTCGGCAGGTTCTCGGCCGTGAAGGTGTAAAGGCTGTAGGCGATCACCGTGGCCGCGGCGACCGTGCTCGACATTTGGTCCAGTAACGGCACGGAATAGGCAGCCAGCGCCGGCCGGTGATGAACCGCCTCGGCGTCGAGCAAGAGCAGCTCGTGGCGGCGCTTGTTCACGGCCAGCAGCAGGGCGCCGAGCACGGTGCAGAGGTAGAGCCAGGGCGAGACCGGCACGGCGATGGCGAAGGCGCCGCCCATCGCCCGCAGAGCGAAGCCGGAGGCGATCGCCAGCACGTCGAGGATCACGGCCTGTTTCAACACGAACGTGTAGGCCAGCACCAGCAGGCCGTAGCCGGTGATCGTCGCCTCGAAGCGCCAGCCGAGCGGCACGCCGGCGAGCAGCCCCGCGGCGTAGCCCGCGAGCGCGGCGTACACGGCTGGCCTCGCCGCCAGGGCGCCGGAGGCGATCGGGCGGAGCCGCTTGCGCGGGTGCAGCCGGTCGGCCTCGATATCGCGCAGGTCGTTGACCAGGTAGCCGGCCGCGGAGACGGCGCAGAACGCTGTGAAGGCGAGCAGCGAGCGCCCCAGCAGCGGCAGCCAGGTGTCGGGATAGAGCGGGCGCCAGGCCAGGCGCACCGTAAAGACCAGCGGCGCGAAGACGACGCCGTTCTTGACAAACTGCTTCGGCCGCAACGCCAGCAGCAGCGCGGCGATCGTCTGCAGCCGCGACGCGGCCGCGGCAGCGGGGGCGCACGGCACGGCCGGCCGCTTGCCTTCGGCTTCTGAGAGGGAGCTGGTCAACGAGCCTCCGCGGGCCGCGGGCTGCCCCGATTAGCCCGTGAACTCCACGACCCGGCCTCCCGTCAACTCTACCAGCAGATCCCGCCCAATGCGGAAGACGGTGTTCGCTGTGCCGGCCGCGGCGAAGAGCTCGCCGTAGCGAGCGAACGAGGCGTCGATCACCGTCTCGATGCGCACTGGATGGCCGAGAGGGGGCACACCGCCGATCGGGTAGCCGGTCGTCTCGATGACCTCCTCCGGCTTCGCCAGTCGCAGGCGCTTGCGCGGCACGCCCAGCAAGATGGCCAGTAGCGGCACATCCGCCTTGCGGTCGCCGGCCACCAGGGCCAGCACGGGCCGCTCACCGGCGATGAAGAGCAGGCTCTTGACGATCTGCCCCAGCTCGCAGCCCGCCGCCGCCGCCGCGCCCTCGGCCGTTGCCGTCGAACCGGCGTGGATCTCGACGTGCAGGCCGGGGTGCAGCGCCGAAATCGCCGCCTGCACGCGCGCGGCGGGGTCGTCGGCCATCGCCTCGGCCTCCTCCCTGCGATGGTAGGGATGCGGGCGAAGTGGGGCAACGCGCCCGGGCGTTGAACCGCCGTCAGCAGGTCGTTACCGTGAGACGGGATGGCGAAGCAGCGGCTCGATCTGGCGCTCGTCACGCGTGGACTCGCCGCCTCGCGCGAGCAGGCGCGTGCCGCCGTCGAGGCCGGGCAGGTGCTGGTGGAGGGCCGGCCGGCGATCAAGCCGGCGATGCTGGTGCCTGCCGCGGCCGATCTGGCGGTGATCGCGCCTCCGCGCTACGTCAGCCGCGGCGGCGAGAAGCTTGAGCACGCGCTGCGGCGGTTCGGCATAAACGTCTCCGGCCTCCGGACCGCGGATGTGGGCGCCTCGACCGGCGGCTTCACCGATTGCCTGTTGCAACACGGCGCCGCGCGCGTCTACGCAATCGATGTGGGCTACGGCCAGCTCGACTACCGCCTGCGCACCGATCCGCGCGTGGTGGTGATGGAGCGGGTGAACGCGCGCCATCTCGACGCGTTGCCGGAGCTGGTTGATCTCGCCGTGGCGGACGTCTCTTTCATCTCGCTGACCAAGGTGCTGCCGGCCGTCGTCGCGTCGCTCAAACCGCGGGCGGAGCTGGTGGCGCTGCTGAAGCCGCAGTTCGAGGCGCGGCGTGGCGAGGTCGGTCGCGGCGGCATCGTGCGGGACCCGCTGCTGCACGCGGCGGTGATCGGGCGCTTCGTCCACTGGCTTACGGCTCAGGGCTACCGTATTCTTGGACTTGCGCTCTCTCCCATCCGCGGCGCCTCCGGCAATCGGGAGTTTCTGATGCATCTGCAACGACCGGACGCGGCCGCGTGAGATACCAGAAGGCAGGCATCCTCTACCACCCGCACGAGGCGGCCGCGTTCACGCTGGCACAGGATCTGGCAAAGACGGTGCTGCATCGCCTCTCGCCCTGGCTCGCGCCCACCGGCGACGCGGCGCAAGTCGCGGCGCACCTGGATGGAACCGATCTGGCCGTGTGCGTCGGCGGCGACGGCACCGTGCTCTGGGCGGCCCGCACCGTGGCGCCGCAGGGCGCGCATATCGTCAGCGTGAATATGGGCCGCCTGGGTTTTCTCAGCGAGCTGGCGCCGGAAAGCGCCGCCGAGCAACTCAGCGCCATCCTCGACGGCGCCGGCATGCTGGACGAGCGCTCGTTGGTCGAATGCGTCCTCGCCGGAGAGGACGGGCGTGAGCGGGTTAGCGCGCTGGCCCTCAACGACGTCGTCGTCTACCGCGCGGCGCCCGGCAGGCCGATGGACTTCTCGGTCGCGATCGACGGCGTGCACCTGGCCCGGCTGCGCGCGGACGCCCTGATCGTCTGCACGGCCACAGGCAGCACCGCGTATAACCTCTCGGCGGGCGGGCCGGTGCTGATGCCGCAGTCTCGCGACCTGGTGCTCACCGCGGTAGCGCCGCATCTTTCGCGCATGCGCCCGTTCGTGTTGCCGGGCGACGCGTCGATCGCGATCAGGGTTGAAGACCAGAGCCAGGGCGTGGTCACGGCCGACGGCGAAGCGCTGCGCACGCTCGACGCGGGCTGCGCGGTCGTCTGCCGCCGCTCGGCGCACACGGCCGCATTTATTCGCATGGGGCCGCCCAGCGAGTTCTTCGCCCGCCTGGCCGACCATCTCAACCTCTCGACACAGGGCCGCGAGTCGGGCCGGTGAACCGCATGGCCGCGTTCCGCCGTGCCGGCGACGAACGGCGGCAGCTTCAGGCCGTAAGATAGAAGCTGGCGCGGCGCCGGCTGCCGTTCCCTGCCGCGCCGGCGAAGGCTGTACCACCGGTCGTGGTCGCCGCGGAGCGCGGGTGTGCTGCTCGAACTCGACATCAGGGATTTCGCCATCGCCGAGCACGTGCGGCTGCCGCTTGGCCCCGGCCTCACCGTGATCACGGGCGAGACCGGCGCCGGCAAGAGCATCCTGATCGACGCGCTGCACCTGCTGCTCGGCGCCCGGGCGGACGCGGGCACCGTCCGTGCCGGCGCGGCCGCCGCGCACGTCGAGGGCGTGTTCACGCTGGACGACGATGCGCTCGGCGAAGGCCTGCGCGAGCAGCTCGACGAGGCAGGAGTCGCCGCGGAGGACGAGACGCTGATCGTGAGCCGCGACGTTTCGCTGGACGGCCGGGCGCGTTCGGCCGCACGCGTGAACGGCCGCGCCGTGGTGCAGACTCTGCTCGCCTCGCTGGGCACGCGCCTGGTCGACATTCACGGCCAGTCCGATCACGTCAGCCTGCTGCAGCCGGCTACGCATATCGAGCTGCTGGACCGTTTCGGCGGCGCGGGCGAGGCGCGCCGCGCCTTCGCCGAGCCGGCTGCGCGCCTGCGCGGCGTGCGAGCCGAGATCGACCGGCTGGTTTCGGACGAGCGCGAACGGGTGCGCCGCCAGGAGCGGCTGCGCTTCGAGGCGGAAGAGATCGAAGCCGCCGAGCTGCGCCCCGACGAAGAAGATGAGGTACGGGCCGAGCGCCAGTTGCTCGCCAACGCCGAGCAACTGGCGGAGCTGGCCGACGCCGCGCACGCCGCGCTGGCCGGGGGCGGCCGCGGCGCGGCGGCGATCGACAGCCTGGGTCGTACGGCGGATCTGCTCGGCCAGCTCGCGGCGCTGGACGAGCGCATGAGCGACGACGCGGTGACCGCATCGGGATTGCAGGAGCAGGCGAGCGATCTCGCGCGTAAGCTGCGCGCCTACCGTGACGCCGTCGAGTTCAATCCTGCGCGCCTGGCCGCGGTGGAGGAGCGGCTGACGCTGCTCAACACGCTGAAGCGCAAGTACGGCGCCACGATCGCCGCCGTGATCGCCTACGGCGAGGAGGCGTCGCGCGAACTGGCCGAGCTAGCGGGCAGCGAGGAGCGCGTGGCGGCGCTGCGGGCGGAAGAGCGAACCCTGCAGGCTGCGCTCGGCGAGCGGGCCACGGAGCTGAGCGCCCGGCGCGAGCAGGCGGCACGGCGGCTCGTGCAGGCCGTGGAGCACGAGCTGGCCGACCTGCGCCTGGCTGAAGCCCGCTTCGCCGTGCAATTCACCAGGCGAGCCTCGGCGGATGGGCTGGCCTGTGCGCTGCCGCTCGCAGCCGTGATCGAGCACGGTTCGGTCGAGGCGGCGCCACCCGCGGACGCGCCGCTCGCCTTCGACCAGAGCGGCGTCGATCGCGTCGAGTTTCTGGTCTCGCTGAATCCAGGCGAGCCGCTGCGGCCGCTGGCGCGCGTGGCCAGCGGCGGCGAAACCTCGCGGCTGATGCTGGCGCTGAAGAGCGTGCTGGGCGAGGCGGACGCGGTGCCCACGCTCGTGTTTGATGAGATCGAAGCCGGGCTCGGTGGGCGCTCTGCCGGTGTGGTGGCGCAGAAACTCGCGGCGCTGGCCCAACGCCACCAGGTGATCTGCATCTCGCACCTGCCGCAGATTGCGGCGGTTGCCGGCACGCATCTCGTCGCCGTCAAAGAAGTGCGCGGCGGACGCACGCGCGCCTCGCTGACCGCGGTGAGCGGCGAGGCGCGTATACATGAGCTGGCGGCGATGCTTGGCGGCGCAACACCGGCTAATCTCGCCAGCGCGCGCGAGCTGCTTGGCATAACTGGAGAAAATCGCGCTCGCAACCCCTCACCTGCGGCATCCACCGAAGGGAGTAGACTGTTCAGCTGAGACGATATTGCGATATACTCCCTCTGCCGACCATTTCGGCACCGCGGAAGGAGGGGGCCGACCCATGCAGCGAGATGCCGTGACCTGTCCGTCCTGTTCGACGCAGGTGTCGCTCGCGCCGATCCACGCGAGCAACGATGGCGAGTCCCGCATCTCGACGGGAACGGTGCTGAAGAAGTGCCCGACCTGCCGCAAGTGGGCCTGGATGAATCCGGTAGCGCAGGGAGCGACATAAGGGCGATGCCTGACGAGCAGGCCGGCGCAATCACGATTTCGACCAACGGCACGGCGCCGCCGCACGCCCCGGTCGTGACGATCGAGAAAGCGTGCGCCGCCGATGCCGAGGCGATCCATGCCCTCGTCACCCACTTCGCCGACCGCGACGAGATGCTCCACCGGCCGCTGAACGAGGTCTACGAGAACCTGCGCGATTTCTACGTGGCGCGCGTGGACGGCGAGTTCGCCGGCTGCGTGGCGCTGCATCTCTGGTGGGCAGACCTGGCCGAGATCAAGTCGCTCGCCGTGCGCGAGGATCGCCAGCTCAAGGGCATCGGCTACCGGCTCGTCTCCGCCTGCCTGGAAGAGGCGCGACGCCTGGGCCTGGCGAAGGTCTTCGCCCTGACCTACAAGCCCGGCTTCTTCGAGAAGCTTAACTTCTCCGTGGCCGACGTGATGGAGTTTCCACGCAAGGTCTGGAACGAGTGCTACCGCTGCCCCAAGTTCGCCAACTGCAACGAGATCGCCGTCGGCATCGATCTGAGCGTTGCGCCGGCAACGCAAGCCCTCGCCCCCTAACGTCATGCGCGTGCTCGTCACCGGCGCCACCGGCTTCGTCGGCAGCCACGTCGCTGAGCGGCTGCTGGCCGAGGGTCATGCCGTCCGTGCCCTCGTGCGCCCGCGCAGCGACGTGGCCTTCCTCCGCGCGTTGGCGGTCGAGCTTGCGCCAGGCGACGTGACGGCGCCGGAGACGCTGGCCGTGGCGGCCGCGGGTTGCGAGGGCATCGTGCACGCGGCGGCGATTGTCGGTGGCTGGGGCCGACCGGAGGCGTACTTCCGCGTCGGCGTGCTGGGCACGCGCAATCTGCTGAATGCGGCGCGGGCCGCCGGCGTGCGGCGCTTCGTCCACCTCAGCTCGATCGCGGTCTACGGCGACGATCTCGACGGCCGCCTCTTGCGCGAAACCGATCCCTACGGCTACCGCCCCGCGCCCTGGAACCACTACGTGCGCGAAAAGGTGCAGTCGGAGCAACTCGTCTTCTCCTACCAGACGCGCGGCTGGCTCGAAGCCGTCGCCGTGCGCCCATCCGTGATCTGGGGCGCCCGCGACCGCACGGCGTTTCCCGCCGCCGTCGCGCTGGTACGCAGACCCTTCGCCGCGCTGATCGGCAACGGCCGCAACCGAATCCCCTGCGCCGGTGTGCGTGACGTGGCGGACGTGGCCGCGCTGGCGCTGACGCTGCCGCAGGCAGCTGGCCGCGCCTACAACGTTTCCAGCGCCCAACAGATTACCCAGCGCCAGCTCTACCGCCTAATCGCCGGCACACTCGGCCGGCGAGCCCCGCGCCTCTCGGTTCCGTTGCGCGTGGCATACGCCCTGGGTGCGGTGTGCGAGGGCGCGTACCGCCTGGGGCGCCGCGACGGCCCGCCGCCCGTCACGCGCTTCAACGTCGAACTGATCGCCGCCGACCTGCGCGTTGATTGCAGCGCTGCACACGACGAGCTCGGCTGGCGCGAGCAGCACCCGGTGCCGCAGGCGATCGCGGAGGGCGCAGCGTGGTTCAATGCGCGGCAAATGCGTGTTGCCGACTCCCCCACCGCTGGACAGGTCGACGATAACCAGGCGCGGCGGGCCACCACGGCACGGTAGCTCATACCGTTGAGCTTGTTCCGGACCGCACGGCTGCCAGACGCCGCGTCGCGGCCGCGCCGGCCGGGCCGGCTGATTGCTCCTACCTCGCGCCTTGCGTAGCGTGAGGCCGGGGAGGGCCGCGCCGCATGGCCGAGCAGACGCTGCACAGCGAGCGCATTTACGACGGAAAGGTTGTGAAGCTGCGCGTCGATCGCGTGCGCATGGATGGTGGGCGCGAGGTGCAGCGTGAAGTCGTCGAGCACGCGGGCGCCGTCGCAATCGTGCCGATCGACGCCGACGGCCGCGTGCTGCTGGTGCGTCAGTATCGCACGCCCGCCGGCCGGGCGTTGCTGGAGGCGCCCGCGGGCGGTCTCGACGCTGACGAGCAGCCGGAGGCCGCGGCGCAGCGTGAGCTGCAGGAGGAAACCGGATATCGTGCGGCGACCATTCGCCGCCTGGCCGGCTTCTACACGGCCCCGGGCTACTCCACCGAGTTCATCCACGTCTATCTGGCCGAAGGGCTGAGCGAAAGCAAGCTCGCCGCCGACGACGACGAGCAGATCGAGGTCGAGCGCCACACCCTGGCCGAGGCGCTGGCAATGATCGCCGACGGCCGCATCTGCGACGCCAAGTCGATCATCGGCCTGCTGGCTTTTGCGCGATTGCGTCCGTCCGCGTCCGCATAACGGCCGGGGGCTTGCCGCGGAACGCCGCGCCGCCCGAGGGGTTTTCCGGTTGAGCCAGGAACCACCGCGCAGTACGATCGGTCCCGGCGAGCGCGGGGCACCGCCCGCGCTCACCGCCGATGCTGAGGAGGGCTGCCGATGGCAACGGAAGCGGCGGGGGTGAGACAAGGGCGCTCCGGTCCCCGCACCGAGCGGCGCGACCTGTGGTGGGTCTTGCCCCTGACCGTCGTCGTCGTCTTCACCGCGTTCATCGTCTACACCACCTGGGCGGCGCTGCAGGATGCGAACTACTACCGCAATCCCTACCTGTCGCCGTACTACTCGCCCTGCCTGGCCACGCACTGCGTGCACAAGACCATCGGGATCATAGGCTCCTGGTGGGCGTTGTCGCCGGCGATCCTGATCCTCGCCTTTCCCGGCGGCCTGCGCCTCACCTGCTACTACTACCGCAAGTCGTACTATCGCTCTTTCTGGCTGGCGCCGCCGGCCTGCGCCGTGATGGACGCGCGGAAGGGGTATACGGGCGAGACTCGCTTTCCACTGGTGTGGCAGGCCATTCATCGCTGGTTCTTCTGGGCTTCCCTGGTCGTGATCGCCTTCCTGTGGTGGGATGTGATCGAGGCGTTTCAGTTCCACGACGGCTTCGGCATCGGCCTGGGCACGGTGATCATGCTCGTCAACGTGATCCTGCTCTCGCTGTACAGCCTCTCCTGCCACTCGTGCCGCTATCTCGTGGGCGGCTACCTGGATCGCTTCTTCAAGGCGCCCGTCCGCTATCAGCTGTGGCGCGCCTCGAGCCGGATTAACGCCCGCCACGCCGCCTTTGCCTGGGTCAGTCTGTTCAGCGTCGCGCTGACCGATCTCTATATCAGACTCGTCGCCTCGGGCACGATCCACGACGTGAGGTTCTTCTGATGGCTGCCGCGGACCAGTTCGAGACGCACGAGTATGACGTGATCGTGATCGGCGCCGGCGGCGCCGGCTTGCGGGCGGCGATCGAGGCGTCCGCCCAGGGCGCGCGCACGGCGCTGATCTGCAAGTCCCTGCTCGGCAAGGCGCACACGGTCATGGCCGAGGGCGGGATCGCCGCGGCGATGGGCAACGTCTGGCCCGAGGACAACTGGAAGGTCCACTGGCGCGACACGATGCGCGGCGGCAAGCTGTTGAACAACTGGCGCATGGCGCAGATCCACGCGCAGGAGGCGCCCGATCGCGTGCTGGAGCTGGAGGAGTGGGGGGCGCTGTTCGACCGCACCAAGGACGGCCTCATCCTCCAGCGCGACTTCGGCGGGCACCGCTACGCGCGCCTGGCGCACGTCGGCGACCGCACCGGCCTCGAAATGATCCGCACCCTGCAGCAACACGCCGTGCACAAGGGCCTCGACGTCTTCATGGAATGCACGATGCAGCGGCTGTTGAAGGACGGTGACCGCATCAGCGGCGCCTTCGGCTACTGGCGTGAAAGCGGACGCTTCGTGCTGTTCAAGTCGAAGGCGGTTGTGCTGGCGACGGGCGGCATCGGCAAGGCGTGGCGCATCACCTCCAATTCGTGGGAATACACCGGCGACGGCACGGCAATGGCGCTGGACGCCGGCGCCGACCTGATCGATATGGAGATGGTGCAGTTCCACCCGACGGGGATGGTCTGGCCGCCGAGCGTGCGCGGCATCCTCGTCACCGAAGGCGTGCGCGGCGACGGCGGCACCCTCAAGAACTCCGAGGGTGTCCGCTTCATGTTCAACTACATCACCCCCTACTTCGCCGCCGAGACGGCCGACAACGAGCGCGAGGCCGACGCCTGGTACGCGGACAAGCGGAACAACCGCCGCACGCCCGACCTGCTGCCCCGCGACGAGGTGGCGCGCGCGATTAACGCCGAAATCAAGGCAGGCCGGGGCAGCCCGCACGGCGGCGTGTACCTTGACATCGCTTCGCGCCGCGACCCCGATTACATCCGCAAGCGCCTGCCGTCCATGTACCACCAGTTCAGGGAGCTGGCCGGCGTCGACATTACCAAAGAGCCGATGGAGATCGGCCCGACCTGCCACTACGTGATGGGCGGCGTGCGTGTGGATGCGGACACGACCGCCTCGACGGTGCCGGGACTGTTCGCCGCCGGCGAGGTTGCGGGCGGCATGCACGGCGCCAACCGTCTGGGCGGCAACTCGCTCTCCGATCTGCTGGTGTTCGGGCGCCGCGCAGGGCTGTACGCGGCCGAGTACGCGAACGCCCTCGCCGCCGCACCCGTGGTGAACGATGACGATGTGGCGGCCGCCGCCAAGGAGATGCTGTCGCCGTTCGAACGCTCCGGCGGCGAGAACCCGTACGCGATTCACGGCGATCTGCAGGACTGTATGCAGGCGCTGGTGTGTCTGATCCGCGTCGAGCCGGAGATGCGGGAGGCGCTGGGGAAGATCGCGGCGTTGAACGAGCGGCTGCAGCACGTCACCGTCGAGGGGAACCGGCAGTACAACCCCGGCTGGCACCTGGCGATGGACCTGCATTCCATGCTCACCGTGGCCGAGGCAGTGACGCGCTCGGCGATCGAGCGCAAGGAGAGCCGCGGCGGGCACACGCGCGACGACTTCCCCGATCCCGACCCGAAGTTCGGCGCCGTGAACGTGGTGACGCGCAAGCGGCAGGAAGCGCTGACCATCTGCCAGGAGCCCCTGCCCGCCATTCCCGACGATCTCAAGCCCATCCTGGAGGAGAAGCAATGACGGCCGGCGCCGAGTTTACGATGCGGGTCTGGCGCGGTGACGCGGCCGGCGGCGCCTTCCAGGATTTCCGCATGGCCGTGGGCGAGGGCATGGTCGTGCTCGACGTGATCCATCGCATCCAGGCGGAGCAGGCGCACGACCTCGCCGTGCGCTGGAACTGCAAGGCCGGCAAATGCGGCTCGTGCAGCGCCGAGGTCAACGGCAAGCCGCGGCTGATGTGCATGACGCGCATGGACATCTTCGAGCCGGGCGAAACGATCACGATTGCGCCGATCAAGACCTTCCCGCCGATCAAGGACCTGGTGACGGACGTCTCCTTCAACTACGAGAAGGCGAAAGCGGTGCCGGCGTTCAAGCCGAAGGCCAAGGAGCCGGACGGCACGCGGCGGATGTACCAGGAGGAAGTGGACCGGGTCCAGGAGTTCCACAAGTGCATCGAGTGTTTCCTGTGCCAGAACGTGTGCCACGTGATTCGCGATCATCCGGAGAACAAACCGAACTTTGCGGGGCCGCGCCTGTTCGTGCGCTATGCGGCGCTGGAGATGCACCCGCTCGATACCAATGACCGGCTGGCGCTGCTGAAGCAGAAGGCCGGGCTGGGCTACTGCAATATCACCAAGTGCTGCACCGAGGTATGTCCGGAGGGCATTCATATTACCGATAATGCGATCATCCCCCTGAAGGAGCGGGTGGTGACCGAGTTCAACGATCCGGTGGTGTGGCTGCTGCGCACGGTCACCGGGCACCGACGCAGGGGCGGTGCGGACTCGGGAGGTTAAGCCCGCCGAGCGCCGTGGCGCACGCTCTGCGTGCGCGAGCTGCGAAGCAACCACCGGCTTCGTACTGGAGTTCGGTTCAGCATCCCGCCGCGGAAAGGCAGTGGAACGGCATGGCGGAGCGATCCTGCCGTGTATTCGGCCCCGGCGAGGGGCAGCGCTATGAGGCCCGCGGCAGCGTCATGCACTTCAAGGCCGGGTCGCTGAGCACCGGCGGCCGTTTCTCGCTGATGGAGCGCACGCTTCCCCCTGGAGGGCGCATGCCGCCGCCCCACGTCCACGTGGATTGTGACGAGGCCTATTACGTCCTGGACGGTCGGGTGACGTTCATCCTGGAAGGCGTGGAACGGACCGAGGGTGCGGAGACGTTCGTGCTCGTGCCCGGCGACGCGGCGCATACGTTCGGCAATCGCTCGGCCGCGGCGGCGCGGCTGCTCGTGCTGCACTCGCCGCCGCTGGATGGCTACTTCGCCGCGCTCGACGCGCTCTGGCGCAGTCCGCGGGCGCCGTCGGTCGAAGACGAGCGCGCCCTGATGAGTCGCTTCGGAATGCGGCCCGCGAAGGCGACCCCGCGTTCACTTCGGCCCCGGAGACGTACGGCGCGGCCACGGACGCCTGCATGAGCGGAGGGTTAAGGGTGTTGCAGCACGACATCCTCGTGATCGGCGCCGGCCTCGCCGGCATGCGTGCCGCGGTGCGGGCGGCCGAGATCCCAAAGATCAACGTCGCCGTGCTCAGCAAGGTCCACCCGCTGCGCAGCCACTCCGGCGCGGCCGAGGGCGGGATCAACGCGGCGCTCACGCCGGAGGACAGGTGGGAGGACCACGCCTTCGACACGGTCAAGGGCAGCGACTACATCGGGGACCAGGATGCGATCGAGTTCATGTGCGAAGAGGCGCCGGCGGAGGTCTACTGGCTGGAGCATGCCGGCACCCTGTTCAACCGTGACAAGGCGGGCGATCTCGATATCCGCGCCTTCGGCGGAGCCGTCCGCCCACGCACGGCCTTCGTGCACGACATCACCGGTCACGCGCTGCTGAACACGCTCTACGAGCAACTCACCGCCCGCGGCATCAGCGTGTACGAGGAGTGGTTCGTCACGCGGCTGATCGTGGAGGACGGCGTCTGCAAGGGCGTCGTCGCCTGGGACGTGATCAACGGCGGCCTGAACGTGATCCAGGCGAAGACCGTAATCATGGCGACGGGCGGCAACGGCCGCATCTACCACGGCCGCACGACCAACGCCTGGAGCTGCACCGGCGACGGCATGTCCCTGGCCTATCAGGCCGGCGCGCCGCTGGGCGATATGGAGTTCGTGCAGTTCCACCCGACCACGCTGAAGTCCAACGGTGTGCTGCTGACCGAGGCGAACCGCGGCGAGGGCGGCTACCTGCGCAACGCACTGGGCGAGCGTTTCATGGCCAACTACGCGCCGGAAAAGATGGAGCTTGGCCCGCATGACCTTGTCTCCCGCGCCGAGACGATCGAGGTGCTGGAAGGGCGAGGCATCGATGGTTGCGTGCTGCTCGATATTACGCACCTCGGCGAAGCGAAGATCATGCATAAGCTGCCGAGCACGCGCGAGCTGTGCGAGGCGTTTCTCGGCATCGATCCGGTGCACGAGCCGGTGCCGGTGCGGCCCGGCCAGCACTACACCATGGGCGGCATCCGCACCAACCGCTACGCCGAAACGGAGATCCACGGCCTCTATGCCGCGGGCGAGTGCGCCTGTGTCTCCGTGCACGGCGCCAACCGGCTCGGCGCGAACTCGCTGCTCGACACGCTGATCTTTGGCCGCGTCGCCGCCGAGCGCGCCGCCGAGTATGCGCGGTCGACCGCCTATCAGACATTCTCCGACTCCTGGTTGACGAGCGAAGAGGAGCGGATCAAGGGCTACGTCGGTCGCACGGGCGGCCAGAAGCTCGCGACGATTCGCAACGAGCAGGGCATCGCCATGGCGGAGGGTATGGGCGTCTTCCGCACGCCGGAACGCATGCAGCGGGCGCTGGAGAAGATCAAGGAGCTGCAGGAGCGCGTGCAGCAGGCGCCGATCGACGACAAGGGCGCCATCTTTAACACCGATCTGCTGGGCGCAGTTGAGCTCGAAAACATGCTGGAGCAGGCCGAGATCATCTGCCTGGGCGCGATCGCGCGCAAGGAGAGCCGCGGGGCCCATTCACGCCTCGACTTCGACAAGCGGGACGACGAAAACTGGATGAAGCACACGCTCGCCTACCTGGGCGAGGGCGGCCCGCGCCTGGCGTACGGCCCGGTGACCGTGACACACTACCAGCCGGAAGAGCGCAAATACTAACCTGCGGCGCGGAGCCTGCCGGCCCACGGCCGGCGCAACGGAGAGTTCGACCATGGCGCAGGTCCAGGTGAAGGTGCTGCGCTACGATCCGCAGCGGGATGCAGAGCCCCACCATCAGGATTTCACCGTCGAATATGTGACGGCGACGACGATCCTCGATACACTCGTGGCGATCAAGGAGTTTCAGGACGGCTCGCTGACCTTCCGTCGTTCCTGCCGGCAGGGCATCTGCGGCTCCTGCCCGATGCGCGTCAATGACCGCGAGCGGCTGACCTGCATGACGCGCGTGGCCGAGGTGATCGGCGACAACGGTGGCGAGTTGCGCATCGAGCCGCTGGCGAATCTGCCCGTGCTCAAAGACCTGGCCGTCGATCTGAAGCCCTTCTTCGACAAGTACCGGGCAATTTCGCCCCACATCATCCACGCCGCAACGCGCGAGCTGCCGGAAAAAGAGTTCCGGATGAGCGACGAGCGCACGACGCACCTGCAGCAGTTCGGCGCCTGCATCCAGTGCGGCGCCTGCTACTCTTCCTGTCCAATCGTGGCCACCGATGACGACTATCTCGGCCCGGCCGCGCTGGCGAAGGCATACCGTTTCGCCAACGATCCGCGCGACGACGGCCGCACGGAGCGGTTGAACCTCGTCGGCGACGAGGCCGGCATCTGGCGCTGCCACACCATCTTTAACTGCACCGAGGTTTGCCCGAAGGGCGTGGAGCCGACCTACGCTATCCAGCAGCTCAAGCGCATGAATGTGCGCAAGCGGCTGGGGTTCGGCTAAGCGCGGACCCTCCCGCGCGCAACTCTGACTCCGGAGCGCAACGCATGGCCAGCATCGCCCGCCGTCGTCCGCCGAGTGTGCCGGGAACCCACTTCCGGCCTGGCGCCATCGAGACCGGCACCGTAGCCTTCATCTTTCACCGTATCACCGGCGTTTTCCTCACGATCTACCTGATGACGCACCTCGTGGTGATCGGCCAATCGGTGCGATCGAAAGAGGCGTTCAATGCGGCGCTGCACTTCGTGGGTCAGCCCGTGTTCGTCTTCCTCGACGCCGGCCTGGCGGGCATCGTGACCTATCACGCGCTGAACGGCCTGCGCATCGTCGGCTTCGATCTGGGCTGGGGCATACGCCGGCAGAAGCTGCTCTTCTGGATCGCCGTCGTCCTTGCCGTCGCGGTGTTCCTGGCCTCGCTGATCGCGGCGCACGAGCTGCTGTAGAACACGCGTGGAGGCGACCGGTTATGGCCGTCGTGATTCGGCGCGAGGGCGCGGGGCCACTCTCTCTCCGGGGGAGGCGCTCGTCGCGATCGTTTTGGCCGTGGTTTCTGCAGCGCGTCACGGGCGTGGTGCTGGTGGTGCTGATGTTCGTGCACATCGCCGTGAACCACTTCGGCAACCTGAGCAAGGATCTGACGAAGGGCGGGCCGCGGGGGGGCGATCTCATCCGCTTCCAGGACGTGGCCTACCGCCTGGACCACGTGGCGATCACCTGGCTGTGGTGGATCGTCGACGTCTCGCTGCTCGCCTTTGTGCTCTTTCACGGCTTCAACGGCATCCGCAACATCGCCATCGATATGGGCATTACCGGCCGAGCCGAGCGCGTGGTCACCGGCTTCCTGACGCTCGTTGGCCTCGTCGGCCTCGTCTTCGGCGTCATGGCGCTGCTCGCCTTCCGCAAGTATGCTCCGTAGGCTGCACGGGGTCGGCCCATCCGTCCGCACGGAAGGCGGCGCGGTCCGACCTTCGTCATCGAGCCAGCGGACGACGGGTGAGCGCAGCCTCGCGGCTTGACAAGCCGTGCAACGCTGGTACATCGTGTATCGGGCTTCGTGTTGCGGAATCGCGGCATTGCGATCGATCCGCGATTTCTTGCATACGCTGCGCAGCGGTCATGCCCCGCCGGGCACGAGCCGATGCGCTGAGCGACGGAGAAGGCGCATTATGCGGAGTTGGATTCGGGTGTACGGTGTCTCTGGCTTCACGCTGGCCGCGCTGCTGCTGCTCGACGGACTGATCAGCGGCGCCGCAGTGCAGGCAGCTCCGCCGGCGCACTGCCCCGGTGCCGGCGTTCCCGCCAGCGGCGCGGTCGTCCGCGGCGGCCTGATCGTGGACGGCGTCTGCCAGCTCAGCCAGGCGACCATCGACGGCGGCGTGACCATCACCACCAACGGGCATCTCATCTTGCTCGGTTCCACAGTAAATGGAGGGGTGACCGTCAACGCCGGCGGGGAGTTCGACAGCGGTACGACGAATGGCTTCGATTTCGCGGCTCCCTCAACGATTCATGGTTCGGTGGTCGATCAGCACGGCGTCGACCTCGACATACATGGCGGCACGGTCGACGGAGGAGTCACGCTGAACGGCGCGGGTGCATTCGACCACCCAACGATTTGCGGCGCGACGGTTCACGGTGATGTCACCGTCGAGAACATGGGCGGCTCGTTGGGCGCCGTGGTTGGCGATGTCGAAAACGATGCCGCGGTGGGCGTCTGCCACGCCAACCAGATCGACGGCACGGTGCGCGTTCTCAACAGCCCGAACCTTCGCATCGAGGTGGAAGCCAACCGTATCCGTGGGGCCGTGCTGATCGACAACAGCACTCCCTCGCTGAGCGGCAACACCATTACCGGCAGCGTGTCGTGCACCGGCGGAGCACAGCTCCACGTCTGGGATGCCGACGACACGAATCAGAACAGCGTGACCGGGGCGAACACCTGCCTGTAGGCAACGTTCTGCCGGGCTGCTCCGTCAGCCCATGCATGGCCTTGGCCGAGGAGACGATCGCACGCCCGTCGTCCGGGCCATCTAGGTCGTGGGCCTCGTCGCCGACATCATGGCGCTCGCCGCCTGCCGCACGCGCGCCATAGGCGGCAGGACACACCGGGAGAGCCGTCCGCTCGGGCCTTCCCTGGCGGACCGGTTCCAGCGGGAAAAGCAACGGCCGGCGCGATGCGCCGGCCGTTGCTTGCTATTCAGTTGGGGGACGATGCGCCCTGATTACCAGCGCGAGCCGCGGTCGCTGTAGCCGCCGCTGCGCCGGCCGCCGCTCGACGAGCCGGACTGGCTGCGGAAGCAGTCAGAGCAGTACACCGGCTTGTCGCCGCGCGGCTGGAACGGCACCTTCGCCTCCTTGCCGCAGCTGGAGCAGGTGGCCGAGAACATTTCGCGCTGGCCGCCGTAACCGCCGCTGCCGCTGCCGCCGCCGTAGCCGTCGCGCTCGCTGCGTCGCCGCGCGCGGCAGTCCGGACACCGGCCGGGCTCATTGGTGAAGCCCTTCTCCGCGTGGAACTCTTGTTCCCCAACGGTGAAGGTAAATGCTGCGCCGCAGTCGCGGCAGGTGAGGGTTTTGTCAACGAAATTCATCCGATGACCTCCACATTGTTCTGGCAAGCTTCGGTCATCGAGCACGGAACGGGGAAGTACCCAGCACCGAGGGTCGCTGAAGAAGAATTGCTAAACCAATACTAGCACATCCACTGCGATTGTGCGCCGTCGCCAGCAAATTGGGTGTGCCCAGAAGTTGTGGAAGCACGGTGCAGGGATGAGACGGAGGCGAGGCGTGGCGATGCAGTAGGGTAACGAGGAAAACAGAGCGACCGACCGTAGTGAGGACGGTCGGTCGCGCAGGAAGGGGCCGATGACTT
>DATGEL010000113.1 GCA_035310145.1 Dehalococcoidia bacterium | reverse complement strand
GCGGGCGAGGATCGCCGCCTCGACGTTCATCACGCCGCCCATGCAGAAGGGGGTGGAGTGGTGCTCGTTGAGCATCAGCCCGTCGAAGCCCACGGCTTCGGCGTACAGCTTCTCGTCCAGGTAGCGGTTGTACAGCTCCGCCCCAAGGATGGGATCGTATTCTCCGTTGCTGATGCCCAGGTCCGTGATCGGCCTGCCCGTGGCGCCGAAGTAGCCGGAGTTGGGGTCTTGATAGGGCCGCTCCGTGAAGTAGCCGATGAACATGGCGTCAGCTCCCGTGCGCTCGTCGCGGCTGCCGGTCTGGTTCGTTCCGTCGAAGTGCTACGTCCATGCCGAAGATACCCGGCGGCGGCGGCAATTGCACCTGCCGCGGTGTGCCGGGGTTCAGAGAAGGCGGCTGCCGGGCATATTCGTCCACATGCTCATCTCGTGCGGCGGCATCACCGCCTCGGCGGCGCAGACATATTTCGGGGTCAGCTGGTCAATGCGCGTGACGCCGAGCAGGCCCATCGCGACGGTGATCTCGTGCTCCAGCAGCTCCAACACCCGCACGAGGCCGGCCGTGCCGTCCGCGCCGAGGCCCCAGCCCTGCAGCTTGCCGATCGCCACGGCGTTGGCGCCCAGCGCGATCGCCTTGAGCACGTCGCCGCCGCGCTGCACACCGCCGTCGAGCACGATCTGCGCCCGGCCGTTCACCGCGGCCACGATCTCCGGCAGCGTCTCGATCGCTCCCTGGGCGCCATCGAGCTGGCGGCCGCCGTGGTTGGAGACCCAGACCGCGTCGACGCCGTGTTCCACGGCGAGCGCCGCGTCCTCCGCCGTGGCCACGCCCTTGAGCAGGAAGGGCAGGCCGGCGATTTCCTTGATCATGTCCATCGTTTCCCAGGTGAGCGAGGCACGGAAGCGCGGGTCGGCGGGCGTGCGCCGCGAGGGCGTCGTCCAACCGCTGAGCATGGGGCGTTCGCGCCGGCTGTAGACCGCGACATCCACGGTGAGGCAGAGTCC
Organism: Dehalococcoidia bacterium; assembly: GCA_035310145.1. Lineage (NCBI taxonomy): Bacteria > Bacillati > Chloroflexota > Dehalococcoidia > Dehalococcoidia bacterium. Next base: position 43,752 of record DATGEL010000113.1, on the reverse strand, counting down.
CGCGTAGCCGGCCCGCTTCACCCTCTCCAGGATCTGGCGCGTCCAAGCCTCATCACCGTGCACGTAGAGCTGGAAGATCTTCGGCGCCGGCGTGCTGGCAGCGGTCTCTTCAAGCGACGGCTCGGTGGCGGAGCTGACGACGTGGACGGTGCCGAACTTGGCTGCTGCCCGCGCCGCGGCGATGCCGCCTTCCGGCGCGAACACCTGCAGTGAGCCGATCGGCGCAAGGATGACGGGGATGCGCAGGGGCTGGCCGAGCAGCGTGGTCGCGGGATCGATCTGCGACACGTCGACCAGGATGCGCGGGCGGAAGGCGATCCGGTCGAAGCCGAGCCGGTTGCGGCGCATCGTCGTCTCCGACTCGGAGGCGCCGACCAGGTAATCCCAGGCGCCCTGGGGCAGGTTGTGCCGCGCCGCCTGCACGATCTGTTCGTTGCTCAGGAACTCATGCGCCATCCCCATGCTCCCTTGTCTTGCTGTCTCGCTGCCCGCTCAGCCCGATGCGGCGGACGAATTTGCCCCGGCGCTTTCGGCGGTCAGCGTCGCGATCAGTTCCGTGCTGTAGCGGCCTTCGACGAACAGCGCGTGGCCAAGGATGCGGCGCAGCAGCGGCAGGTTCGTCTTCAGTCCTTCGACCGCAAACCCGGCGAGGGCGTCCTGCATCCGCTTCAGCGCCGCGTGGCGGTCGGCGCCCCAGACGGCCAGCTTGGCCAGCAGCGGGTCGTAAAAGGGGCTGACGACGCTGCCCTGCTCGACGCCGCTGTCGACGCGGATGTGCTCGCCCGCCGGCGGTTGCCAGCTCGTGATCGTGCCGGGCGAGGGCAGGTGCGTGTGCGGGTCTTCGGCATAGACGCGGCACTCGATCGCGTGGCCGTCGAAGCGCAGCGCATCCTGGCCCGGAAGCAGCGGCTCGCCCGCGGCGATGCGTAGTTGCCACTCCACCAGGTCGTGGCCGGTGATCAGCTCGGTGACGGGATGCTCGACCTGCAGACGGGTATTCATTTCGAGGAAGTAGAAGGCGCCGTCCGGCGCAAGCAGAAACTCGACCGTGCCGGCGTTGGTGTAGTTCACCGCGGCGGCGGCGCGCAGCGCCGCGTCGTGCAGCGCACCACGTCGGCTCGCGCCCAGGCCCGGTGCGGGGGCTTCCTCGGTCACCTTCTGGTGGCGGCGCTGCACGGAGCAGTCGCGGTCGCCGAGCGCGATCAGGTTTCCCGCCGCGTCGCCGAACACCTGCACCTCGACGTGGCGTGCCCGCTCCACGAAGCGCTCAAGGTAGACTTCATCGCTGCCGAAGGCGCGGGCGGCCGAGCGGCGGCCGCGCTCTACCGCGCCGCGCAGCTTCGCCGGCTCATGCACGACCGTCATGCCGATGCCGCCGCCGCCTTCGCTTGCCTTGACCATCAGCGGGTAGCCGATGCGCTCGGCCAGCGCCTGGGCGTCCGCACCCGCCGCCAACGGCCCGTCGCTGCCCGGCGCCAGCGGCACGCCGGCAGCGGCCACCCGCGCCCGCGCCGCGGTCTTGTTCGCCATCGCCTCGATCGCCTCGGGCGTCGGGCCGATGAAGACGAGGCCGGCTTGCTGCACCGCACGCGCGAAGCCGGCGCGCTCGGAAAGCAGGCCGTAGCCGGGGTGGATCGCCTCGGCGCCGCTGCGCCTGGCCGCCGCGAGCAGCGCCGGAATCGAGAGATAGCTCCCGTCCAGCGCGGCCGGACCGATCCGCTCGGCGCGATCGGCGGCGCGGACGTGCAGCGCATCCGCGTCGGCGTCGGAGTAGACGGCCACGGCCTCGACGCCCAGCCGCCTGCAGGTTCTGGCGATGCGGCAGGCGATCTCGCCGCGGTTGGCGATCAAGACGCGACGGAACATGCGGCCTCCGTCCCGGCGCAGCCGGCTCAGCCCCATTGTGACCAGATCGCCTTGCCGCTGCACGGGCGGCGCACACTTGCCCGGGCCGTATGGGCACAGCGGCGGCGATTGAGTACGCTGAGGCTGCGGCGGTGGCAGGTAAGCGGATCGGACGAGGCGACGGTGTTCGGACGGCGGAAGGTGGAAGACGAGGGACCGCTGCGCGGGCCGGGCGGCGGGCGTGTGCGCAAGCGGCCGCTGCGCAAGGAGCGGCGCCGGCGCAAGCAGGGATTCTCGGACTACCTGTTTCTCGGCGTGCTCGGCGGCGCGATCGTCTTCTTGATCGAGCACTTTGTCGCCCGGATCAGCTGGGGCTGGTCGGCCGCGGCAGCGATCGTGGTCGTGATCGGCACGATCGCCTGGTCGATGCTGCTCGACCGCTGGCGCGGCCGGCGGGGCGAGGCGCAGAAGCCGAAGCGCTGATGGCTCGGGCAAGCGGGCGCGGCCGACGGCGGAGCCTACTCGATGGCCGCGGGCGACTGGGACGGTGCCGGCGGGCCGGCGTGCTCGCGCACCACGCGGAACAGGTCGTCCAGCTCAAACGGTTTCGGCAGGTAGGCCACCACGCTGCCGGCGTCGGCCTCGGTCCGGCACTGCACGCTGCCGGACATGATGATGCAGGGCACGACGGCCGCGCAAAGTTCGCTCACCTTCGCCGCCAGCTCCTCGCCGGAGAGGCCGGGCATGCCGATGTCCACGAGCAGCAGCGCTGGCGGATCGTACCCCGCGATCGCCAGCGCCGTCATGCCGTCCTCCGCGGTCGCGGTCTCGTAGCCCTGCTCGGCGAGCGCCATCGCGACGAACTCGCAGAGCTGCGGGTCGTCGTCGACGACGAGGATACGGCGGCGGGCCGCCTCGCGGCGCGGCCCGACTTCGGGCATACGCTGATCCTTTCGCGGGCGCGTGGCCCGTCTGAGGATAGCATTCGCGCTCGGCCTTGTGACAGCTTGACAAGACCGATATGATAGATCGCGTCAGGAGTGGACAGTCGGGGTGTTGTCTCCACTGCCCCTTGCAATATTGTGTCGCCAGCGCCCGGCCCCGCCGCGGCGTTGACGGAGTTTGTGCGCCCTGCTACACTAAGGAAGCTGGGCGCATTATCGTTTCCACACAAATTCCCCGGCCAAGCCTTGCGACACAGATTCGTCCCAAGTAGACGGTACGTTCTGCCCCTCTGCTGATCATCGGGGTATGCGATCGCGTCCGTCGCGATCGAGAGCGCACTCGAGGAGTACCGCTTCATGACCACTGCCAGGAGCCTCGCGCCGGTTCGATCCGCCGTGCCAACGTTGCGGAAGGAGTACAGCCAGGTCCCGGAGATTATCTCCATCCCCAACCTGATCCAGGTGCAGCTCGATTCGTTCCGCTGGTTCATCGGTGGCCCGGACACCGCCAGCCGCGCCGACAGCGGCCTGCGCGAGCTGTTCGACGAGATCTCGCCGATCGTCGACTTCACCGGCACGCGCATGGAGCTGAGCTTCGAGGACTACGAGTTCGGCGATCCGAAGTACAGCGAGCTGGAGTGCCGCGAGAAGGATATGACCTACTCCGCGCCGCTCAAGGTCGACGTCGTGCTCCATATCAAGGAGACCGGCGAGATCAAAGAGCAGCAGTTGTTCATGGGCGACTTCCCGCTGATGACCGACAACGGCACCTTCATCATCAACGGCGCCGAGCGCGTGGTCGTCTCGCAGCTCGTACGCTCGCCCGGCGTCTACTTCAGCCTGGAGCAGGATCCCTCGAGCGGCCGCGGCCTCTGCAGCGCCAAGCTGATCCCGAACCGCGGCGCCTGGCTCGAGTTCGAAACGAGCAACAAGGACATCGTCTCCGTCAAGGTGGATCGCAAGCGCAAGATTCCCGTGACGACGCTGCTGCGCGCCATTGACTCGGACCCGGCGATCGACGACGAAACGAAGCTGGGCACCGACGAGCGCATCCTCGCGCTGTTCGAAGACGTCGAGTCGCTCTCCGAGACACGGCACTACATCCGCACCACGCTGGAGAAGGATCCGGCGCGCAACAAGCGGCAGGCGCTCGAGGAGTTCTACAAGCGCCTGCGCCCGGGCGACCCGCCCACGCTGGAGAACGCGCGGCAGCTGCTGCGCTCGCTCTTCTTCGAGGCGCGCCGCTACGACCTCGGCCGCGTGGGCCGGCACAAGCTGAACAAGCGGCTGGTGATGAGCGTGCCGGAGAAGACGCGCACGCTGACGAACGAGGACATCGTCGCCATCGTCAAGCAGCTCGTGCGCATCAACCTCGGCCAGGGCATGCCGGACGACATCGACCACCTCGGCAACCGTCGCGTGCGTGCCGTGGGCGAACTGATCCAGAACCAGTTCCGCATCGGCCTGTTGCGCATGGAGCGCGTCGTGCGCGAGCGCATGACGATCACCGACCCGGACCAGGCCACGCCGAGCGCGCTGATCAACATCCGCCCGGTCGTCGCCGCGATGAAGGAGTTCTTCGGCGGCTCGCAGCTGTCGCAGTTCATGGACCAGACCAACCCGCTGGCCGAGTTGACGCACAAGCGCCGCCTTTCGGCCCTCGGTCCCGGCGGCCTCTCGCGCGACCGCGCCGGCTTCGACGTGCGCGACGTGCACCACAGCCACTACGGCCGCATCTGCCCGATCGAGACCCCGGAAGGCCCGAACATCGGCCTGATCGGCTCGCTCGCGACCTTCGGCAAAGTCAACCCCTACGGCTTCATCGAGACGCCGTACCGCAAGGTGCTGCGCGAGCTGCCCGCCGACAGCTCGGAGCTGATCGGCCATACCCTGCGCGAGGACGTGGGCGCCGACGGGAAAACGATCGCCTCCGGCACCGAGATCAGCGCCGAGCTGGCGAACACGCTGGCGCACTCCGGCGTCGATCGCATTAAAGTGCGGCCGTTCGTCTCGGACATCGTCGAATATCTTTCGGCGGACGAAGAGGACAACTACGTCGTCGCGCAGGCGAACGTGGCGCTCGACGCCAAGGGCCACTTCCTCGAGGACCACGTCGAGGTGCGGCATCGCCAGGACTTCCGCGTCGATCAGTCGGCGCACGTGGACTACATGGACGTCTCGCCCAAGCAGATCGTCTCGGTGGCGACGTCGCTGATTCCATTTTTGGAGCACGACGACGCCAACCGCGCGCTGATGGGCTCGAACATGCAGCGCCAGGCCGTGCCGCTGCTGCGGCCGGAAGTGCCCCTGGTGGGCACGGGGATGGAGCGGCAGACGGCCTACGACTCGGGCCAGGTGGTCTTCGCCCGCAAGGACGGCCGCGTGCTCAGCTCCACGGCGAAGAAAATTACGGTCGAGTACGACGACGGCGAGCGCGAAGAGTTCCCGCTGCAGAAGTTCGTGCGCTCCAACCAGGGCACCTGCATCAACCAGCGGCCGATCGTGGAACGCGGCCAGCAGGTGATCGCCGGCCAGGCGCTGGCCGACAGCTCTTCGACCGACAAGGGCGAGCTGGCGCTTGGCCAGAGCGCGCTCTGCGCTTTCATGAGCTGGGAGGGCTACAACTTCGAGGACGCGATCATCATCTCCGAGGCGATGTGCCGCGACGACAAGTTCACCTCGATCCACATCGAAAAACACGAGATCGAGGCGCGCGACACCAAACTTGGCCCGGAGGAGATCACGCGCGACATCCCCAACGTGGGCGAGGACAGCCTGCGCGACCTGGATGAGGACGGCGTGATCCGCATCGGCGCCGAGGTGCGCGAGGGCGACATCCTCGTCGGCAAGATCACGCCGAAGGGCGAGACCGAGCTGACGGCGGAGGAGAAGCTGTTGCGCGCGATCTTCGGTGAGAAGGCGCGCGAGGTGAAGGACACGTCGCTGCGTGTGCCCCACGGCGAGCGCGGCAAGGTGATCGACGTCAAGGTCTTCGACCGCGAGTCGCATCTTGAGCTTTCGGCCGGCGTGAACAAGCTGGTGCGCGTCTCGATTGCGCAGAAGCGCAAACTCTCCGAAGGCGACAAGATGGCCGGCCGCCACGGCAACAAGGGCGTCGTGGCCCGCATCCTGCCGGTGGAGGATATGCCCTATCTGGCGGACGGGCGGCCGGTGGACATCGTGCTCAACCCGATCGGCGTGCCCAGCCGCATGAACCTGGGCCAGGTGCTGGAGACGCATCTCGGTTGGGCGGCGAAGCAGCTCGGTTTTCGTGCCGTGACGCCGGTGTTCGACGGCGCTACGGACACCAAGATCGAGGACGCGCTCGGCCGCGCCTGGCTCGCCCTGCAGGCCGGCGCCATCGCCGACGAGTATCTCGACTACGCGATGCGCGACGGCAACGGCTACCACGCCGGCGAGGTAGATGGGGTGGAGGAGGGCGGTGAGTATCTCGACATCGCCCGCCTGCGCGGCTGGGTGGCCGAGCAGGGCTACAACCCGGACCAGGTGTTCAGCGACCAGTTCCCCGAGGCGGCCACCCGCGCCTGCCTCGAGCTGTGGCTGGAGCAGCAGGGCGAGCGCGACGTGCGCGGGCGTTCGGTGGGCGAGCTGCAGGACCTGGCCGACCGGCTGAGCACCGAGCGCCGCCTGGCTCCGCCGATCTTCGGCAAGCAATTCGTCTACGACGGCCGCACGGGCGAAGCGTTTGAACAGCCGGTCACCGTCGGCTACATCTACATGCTGAAGCTGATCCATCTGGTGGAGGACAAGATCCACGCCCGCAGCACCGGGCCGTACTCGCTGATCACCCAGCAGCCGCTGGGCGGCAAGGCGCAGTTCGGCGGCCAGCGCTTCGGCGAGATGGAGGTGTGGGCGCTCGAAGCCTACGGCGCGGCGCACATCCTGCAGGAGCTGCTCACGGTCAAGTCCGACGACGTGGTCGGCCGCGTCAAGACCTACGAGGCGATCGTCAAGGGCGAGAACGTGCTGGAGCCGGGCGTGCCGGAGTCGTTCAAAGTACTGGTCAAGGAGCTGCAGAGCCTCGGCCTCGCGGTCGAAGTGCTGAACGAGGACGAGGAGGCGCTCTCCTTCCGGCCCGAGGACCAGGCGGAGATCCCGTCGATCGGCATCAACCTCTCCGGTTTCGAGCGCGACGACTTCTCGTCGTTCGACAACGTGTAGGCGGCGGGGAGCCGGCAACCCGCTGGCTCCCGCTGGCCTGCACACACGATCTGTCGGCGCCGCCCGCGGGCGGCGCCGAGCCGGCAAGCGAGTTCACACGCAGTCCGTGGTTCGCAGTCCGTAGTTCAAGGAGAAGAAGGGCGCCGGGACGCGGCGCAGCGGCCGGAGGGAAGCGCATTCCCTACCGCACGCTGCACACCGCCCGCCGCCCAACCATCATGCTGGAAGTAAACGATTTTAACGCCGTCCGCATCTCGCTCGCTTCGCCCACCCAGATCCGCTCCTGGTCGTACGGCGAGGTGACGAAGCCGGAGACGATCAACTACCGCACACTCAAGCCCGAGAAGGACGGCCTCTTCTGCGAGAAGATCTTCGGCCCGACCAAGGACTTCGAGTGCTACTGCGGCAAGTACAAGCGCGTCCGCTACAAGGGCATCAAGTGCGACAAGTGCGGCGTTGAAGTGGCGCGCAGCAAGGTCCGCCGCGAGCGCATGGGCCACATCGAGCTGGCCTCGCCCGTGAGCCACATCTGGTTCGTGAAGGGTACGCCCAGCCGGCTCGGCCTGCTGCTGGACATCTCCCCGCGCTCGTTGGAGCGCGTGCTCTACTTCGCGCAGTACATCATCGTCTCGGTCAACGAAGAGGAGCGCAAGCGTGTCCTCGACCAGATCGCGGCGCAGATGGACGCCGATATCACCGCGGCCACGGGCAACCTGCAGGCCGAGATCGACGCCGCGCGCGAGGCTGTCGATGCGGCGGTGAAGGCTATGGAGGCCGACCGGCTCAGTCAGCTCGACGCGATCGAGAACGAGCGCGGACCAGAAGTGGCGCGGCTGGAGCAGGCCTATCAGCGGCTGCTGGCGGAGCTGCCCGCCCGTGTCGGCGAGGCCAGCGGCGACGGCGTTGTGCTGGGCGATGTCACGCTCGTGCGCCCGGACGAGATGGTCAAGCCGACGATTGGCGATGACCTGCGCAAGGCCTACACCGAACAGCTCGATCAGATCGAGAAGCGCTACGCCCAGCGCCGTCAGGACGTAGCCTTCAGCATCGACGCGCAGATCGACGCGCGCCGAGCCCAGGCCACGCAGGAAGTCGAGCCGCTGATCGAGCGCAAGAAGGGCGAAGACCAGGCGATCCGCGACAAGTACCAGGAGCAGATCGACGAGCTGAACCGCGATATCCAGCCGCTGCGCCTGATCCCCGAAGCGAAGTTCCGCGACTGGCTGGACCGCTATCCCAACGTGTTCGCCGCCGGCATGGGCGCGGAGGCGATCCTGCGCATTCTCGAAGGCGTGGACATGGAGGATCTGCGCACTCGCCTGCACGTCGAGGTGAACTCTACCAGCGGGCAGCGGCGCAAGAAGGCGACCAAGCGGCTGCGCGTGGTCGAGGCGCTGAAGCAGTCCGGCAACGACCCGTCGTGGATGGTCTTCACCGTGCTGCCCGTGCTGCCGCCCGATCTGCGGCCGATGGTGCAGCTCGACGGCGGCCGCTTCGCTACCAGCGACCTGAACGACCTTTACCGCCGCGTGATCAACCGCAATAACCGCCTCAAGCGGCTGCTGGAGCTGGGCGCGCCGGAGATCATCATCCGCAACGAGAAGCGCATGTTGCAGGAGGCGGTCGATTCGCTGATCGACAACGGCCGCCGCGGCCGCGCCGTCTCCGGATCGGGTAATCACAAGCTGAAGTCGCTTTCCGACATGCTCAAGGGCAAGCAGGGCCGCTTCCGCCAGAACCTGCTCGGCAAGCGCGTCGATTACTCCGGCCGCTCGGTGATCGTAGTCGGCCCCGAGCTGAGGCTGGACCAGTGTGGTCTGCCCAAGCGCATGGCGCTGGAGCTGTTCAAGCCGTTCGTGATGCACGCGCTTGTGGCCCGCGGCCTGGCGCACAACATCAAGAGCGCCAAACGCAAGGCCGAGCGCGCCTCGCCCGAGGTCTGGGACGTGCTGGACGACGTGATCAAGCAGCGGCCAGTGTTGCTCAACCGCGCGCCCACCCTGCACCGCCTCGGCATCCAGGCCTTCGAGCCGGTGCTGATCGACGGCAGCGCCATCCAGCTGCACCCGCTCGTCTGCCTGGCCTTCAACGCCGACTTCGACGGCGACCAGATGGCCGTGCACGTGCCGCTCTCGCGCGAGGCGGTGGCCGAGGCGCGCCAGGTGATGCTCTCGACGCACAACCTGCTCTCGCCCAGCTCGGGCGAGCCGGTGGTGGCGCCGCGGCTCGACATGGTGCTCGGCTGCTTCTACCTCACCAGCGTGGACCCACACGCGCCCGGTCGTTACAAGCCAGTCGTCGGCAAGCCCGGCGAGGATGGCTACCGCCCGGCGAAGGGGATCTACGGCAGCTTCGAGGACGTGCGCATGGCGCTGGCGCTGACCAGCGCCGGCGCGGGCGACGAGCAGCTCGACCTGCGCGCCGAGATCAAGGTGCGGGACGCGCGCACGAACGGCGAGTTCGTGATCACCACGCCGGGCCGAATCGTTTTCGACGAGATCCTGCCGCCCGAGGTCGAGTTCAAGAACGTCCTGATGAACGGCAAGAACCTGAAGGACGTGGTTGCGGAATGCTACAAGAAGCTGGGCAACGAGCGCACCGTCGAGGTCGTGGACGCGATCAAGGCGCTCGGCTTCAAGTACGCCACGCGCTCCGGCATCACCATGTCGATCCATGACGTGAAGGTGCCGGCGGCCAAGGGCGCGCTGGTGGCGCAGGCCGAGGAGAACATCGACCTGATCGACCAGCAGTTCCAGATGGGCAACCTGACCGAAGAGGAGCGTTACAACCAGGCGATCGCCGTCTGGAACGACACGACCGCCAAGGTCACGGCCGAGATCCAGGACAACTTCGAGTCCTACGGCTCGGTCTACATGATGGCGAACTCCGGGGCGAAGGGTAATATCACCCAGATCCGCCAGATGGCCGGCATGCGCGGCCTGATGACGGACCCCTCTGGCCGCATCATCGAGATGCCGATCCGCTCGTCCTTCCGCGAAGGGCTCACCGTGCTGGAGTACTTCATCTCCACCCACGGCGCCCGCAAGGGCCTGGCCGACACGGCGCTGCGCACGGCGGACTCGGGCTACCTGACCCGGCGCCTGATCGACGTGGCGCAGGACGTGATCGTCCTGCTGGAGGACTGCGAGACCGAGTCCGGCACCTGGCTGGGCGAGCCGGACGACAAGGGCGTGCCGGTGACGCTCTACGAGCGCATCGTCGGCCGCTACGCCGCCTCGGATATCGTTGACGAGGAGACGGGCGAGCTGATCGTCACCCGCAATGAGGAGATCGACGAGGAGAAGGCGGCGCGCATCGTCGCCTTGAAGGACCGCGTCGAGACCCAGGCCCGCGACGAGGGCACGGTCGCGCCGCCCTTCAAGGTGCATGTGCGCTCGCCCTTGAGTTGCGACGCGAAGCGCGGCGTCTGCCGCTACTGCTACGGCCGCAGCCTCGCCCGCGGCCAGCTCGTGCAGATCGGTGAGGCGGTGGGCATCATCGCCGCGCAGTCGATCGGCGAGCCGGGCACGCAGCTCACAATGCGCACCTTCCACCTCGGCGGCGTGGCCGGCGGCCTCGACATCACCAGCGGTCTGCCGCGCGTCGAGGAGCTGTTCGAAGCGCGCGTGCCCAAGGGCGAGGCGAAGATCTCCGAGATCGACGGCTCGATCACGGTGCTGCGCGAGGGCGAGCAGAAGAAGGTGCGCGTCACCAGCAGCGAGCCCTACTACGACCACTACCAGATCCCCGACGGCGCCGAGATCCTGGTCGAGCACGACCAGTGGGTCGAGCCCGGTACGCTGCTGGCACGGCCCGGCGGCGAGAGCGGCAGCACCGACCTTGCCCAGATCGCGGAGCTGACGGCGCGCATCGCCGGCCGCGTGCTGCGCGAGAGCGGCACGCAGCTCTCGATCGTCTACGAGGAGAAGGACGAGCGCGAGTATCCGGTGGCGGCGCAGGCGCGGCTGCTGGTGGAAGACGGCAGCCGCGTGCACGCGGGCGACAAGTTGACGGAAGGCAACAAGAACCCGCAGGACGTGCTGGCAATTCAAGGCCGCGAGGCGGTGCAGATGTACCTCGTGGACGAGGTGCAGAAGGTCTACCGCCTGCAGGGCGTGAACATCAACGACAAGCATATCGAGACGATCTCGCGGCAGATGCTGCGCAAGGTCGTGATCGATCAGGCCGGCGACACCGGCATGCTGCCGGGCGAGCTGGTCGATCGCTTCGTCTACGAGGATCGCAACGCCGGCGTGCTGGCCGAGGGCGGCGAGCCCGCCACGGCCAAGCCGGTGCTGCTGGGCGTGACCAAGGCCTCGCTGAGCACCGACAGCTTCCTGGCCGCGGCGTCGTTCCAGGAGACGACGCGCGTGCTCACCGAGGCCGCGATCACGGGCCGCACGGACCACCTGATGGGCCTGAAGGAGAACGTGATCATCGGCAAGCTGATTCCGGCGCGGGCCGCGCTCGACCTGCCGCCTGAAGAACGCCAGCTCGACGCGCGGCCGCGCTTCTTCGAACTGGGCGACGGCACCGACGACGGCGTGGCCTTCGACGAGAACGCCGAGGACGCGATGGAGGAGATGCCCTTCAGCGACGAGGCCGAGACCGACGAGGTTGAGACCGCGGAGGCCGAGGATCTCGCCGGGGCCGACTCGGACGACGAGGAAGAAGATGTCCGCGACCTGGACGCGATCGCCGAGCCGGGGCCGGAGGAGCTCGCCGCTGCCGAGTCCGACGAGGACGAGGAGTAGGGTCTAGGGGCTAGGGTTTAGGGTTTAGGCTATAGGGTTTAGCGGGGCCGGCGTGACTTCCACGCCGGCCCCTCTCTTTGCTACACGTGCGTCGGAACGAAATGCTCGGTCGCGGCAACGCCTTGGATCGGGGGTGACGGCGGCCCCGCGGGTATGAAGCGGCCGTAGCCCTCCGGCTGGCAGAGCTCGCCGTCGCGCAGCAGGATCTTGCCTCGCAGCAGCGAGAGCAGCGGCCAGCCCTGCACTTCGATGCCCTCATAGACGCTGTAGCCCGTGCGGCTGTGCAGGTCCGCTTCGCGGATCGTGAGCCGCCGCGATGGGTCGAAGATCGTCAGGTCGGCGTCCGAGCCGGGCGCGATCACGCCTTTGCGCGGGTGGAGGCCGAAGATGCGCGCCGGGTTCTCCGAAAGCACGCGCGCCAGCCAGTCGAGCGGCAGGCGGCGCTTGCTCACCGCCTCGCTATACAGCACCGGCGCCAGCGTCTCGGCGCCGGGCATGCCGAACGGCACCGTGCCGCCGTCGTCGAGATAGAAGATATTGCGGCCGTCGTTGGCCCTCGCCTTGAGCGCCGGATCGTGCGGCGAATGGTCGCTCGCCACGACCGAAATCGTGCCTTCGCTCAGGCCGCGCCACATCGCCTGCACGTCTGGCGCGCGGCGCAGCGGCGGCGCGATCTTGGCGAAGGCGCCGCGGCGCTGCACGGCCTCGTCGCCCAGCGCCAGGTACTGCGGGCAGGTCTCGCACCAGAGCGCTTGGCCGGCGCGCTGCCGCTCCCGGATCACGTTGAGCCCCAGCTCCGTGCTCAGGTGCACGATGTAGAGCGGCGTTTGCGCGTAGCTCGCCAGCGCGGCGACGCCGGCGATCGCCTCCGCCTCGGCCTCCGGCGGCCGCGAGTCATGGTAGTGCTCGGGTCCGACCTTGCCCTCCGCAAGTCGCTGCTCTTCCAGCGCGTCGATCAGGTCGCCGTTCTCGGCGTGGATCATCGGCAGGCCGCCGTGCGCGGCCAGCAGCCGGCAGGCGCGGAAGATGAAGTCATCGCCCGCCATCATGCCGCGCTTGCGGTACGCGGTGAACATCTTGTACGAGCGCACGCCCAGCTTCACGCCCTCGGCCATGCCGTCCAGCATCTCGAACGGGTTCGCGGCCCGCGGACGCGGGAAGAGATAGGCGTGAAAAGCAACGTCGAGCACGGAGCGGCGCGCCGCCTCCTCCTGGTTCGCCCGGATGATCTCCGGCACGCTGCCGGGCGTCGTGGCGCCGCCGACGAAGGGAATGCTCGTGGTCACGCCGCCGAAAGCCGAGGTGCGCGGCAGGGATGACCAGTCGTCGAAGCCCAGGTGGCTGTGGGCGTCGATCACGCCGGGGAGCACGTCCTTGCCTGTCACGTCGAGATAGTCGCGGGCGGGCGGCAGCGCCTCGGCCTCGCCCACGGCGACGATGCGCTCGCCGTCGATCGCGATCGCCGTCTGGACCACGCCGCCGGGCAGCGCCACGCGGCCGCCGTGAACCACCAGGTCGATCGTGCGCTGCGCCATCGGGCGGCTCCCTTCTTCAAGCGTCCTTACCAGTGTTCCAGGTGCAGGAACTCGGCGGCGGGCCGGCGCCGCACGGGCGTGAACGGGTTGACCGGGCGGCCGACGGGGATCAGCGCCACCAGGTCGATGCTCTCTGGCACGCCGAGCACCTCGCGTACCTGCGGCTCGCGGTTCTTGTGCACCGTCGTCAACGTCGTGCCGAGCCCCATGCCCCGCGCGGCGAGGATCAGGTTCTGCACGGCCGGGAAGATCGAGCCGTAGTAGTAGGCCGCGCGTGGCGGCTCCGACGGCGCCGGGCCGCGCAGGCAGGCGAAGATCAGCAGCGGCGCCTCGGCCATGTGATCGGCAAGGTAGCGCCAGGAGCGGCGGTCGCGCGCTTCCTCCTCGCTGCCGGCGGGCGTCTGCAGCGCCGCCGTCATCGAGTCGTACCAGGCTTGCCGGTAGATCGCGGCGATCTGCGCCCGCGTCTCTGCCTCGCGCACGGCAATGAACGACCAGATCTGGCCGTTGCGGGCGTTCGGTGCACAGATCGCCGCCTCGATCAGTGCTCGCACCTGTTCGTCGCTCACCGGCTCCGGCGTAAACCGTCGCCGCGACCCCGCGGTCCGCATCGTCTCGTACAGCGGCGCTTCATCCACCAGCGTGCTCCCTTTCCGTCCCCTACGCCCTACAACCTGCGCCCTACGCCCTCGTCAGTAGCCCTTCTCCCGCGAGACGACGTTGCGCAGCGGCTCGCCGCGCAGGTAGCGGCCGAGGTTGTCGATGAACAACTCGGAGGCGCGGCGGGCGAAGCGCTCGCTGGCGTTGGAGACGTGTGGCGTAATCAGCACGTTTGGCAGACCCCAGAGCTCGCTCTCGGGCGAGAGCGGCTCCGGCTCGAACACGTCCAGCGCCGCGCCCGCGATCTCGCCGTCCTTCAGCGCCGCTACGAGCGCCGCCTCGTCGATCAGCGAGCCGCGGGCGATGTTGATCAGGAACGCCGAGGGCTTCATCCGCCGCAGCGCCGCCGCATCGATCAAATGCTTCGTTTCGGGCGTTGACGGGGCGCAGAGGGCCACGAAATCGCTTTCGGCCAGCAGCCGGGGCAACTCCCTCGCCGGCAGCAGCCGATCGACGCCTTCGACGTTCTCTCGCGCTTCCTGCACGCTGCGGCGCACGGCGACCACGCGGCAGCCGACCGCCTTCGCCAACCGTGCGGCGGCGCTGCCGATCGTGCCCAGGCCGACGATGCCGAGCGTCTTGCCGTTCACCTCGGCGCCGCCATGGCCCTGCCACTGCCGCCCTTCCTGCTGGCGCACGTAGCTCGGCGCGTTCTTGGCGAGCATCAGCATCGTCATCAGGATGTACTCGGCGATCGGCTGCGCGGTTGGTCCCTGGCCGCTGGTGAAGATCAGCCCGTCCTGTTCCAGGAAACCGGCGCCGACCCAGCGCTCGACGCCTGCCGCGACGATGTGCACCCATTTGAGCCGCGGCGCGCGTCGCAAGAGGTCGGCCGGCAACTCGTAGGCGGAGAAGAGAATTTCCGCTTTGCTCAGCGTATTCGCCAGGGCGCGAGCCTCGGACGCCGGATCGCCGCCCTTGCCTGTACGCAAAAAGGGGCGCTGCGCCTCCGGGATGACCGCGATCTGCAGGCGAGCATCGACCGCCTGGATCTGTGCCAGCGCCGCGGGCGGCACCGGCACGGCGCTGGTGATAACGAGCGAGATTGGCTCCATGGTCACCTCGGCATCGATAATGAACAGCCGCGGCTCGCGGCCGCCTCTCAGCATTGTGCCGGATCGGCGCGAGAAAATCTCAGGCTCTCGAATCAAACGCGAGGAGCGGTGAAGCGATGAAGCGCGTTCTGATCACCGGTGCGGAGGGCAACATCGGCACGCGACTCCGGCAGAATCTCGCCGGCCGCCACGAGCTGCGTTCGTTGACGCGCGAGCCGGCGGATTTTCCCTCGCACGCCGCCGACATCGCGGACCTCGACGCGATCCTGCCCGCGTTCGCCGGCGTCGAGGCGGTGGTGCATCTTGCCGCCTCGCCCGCTGTGGAGACAGCCTGGCCCGACATCCTCCACAACAACCTAATCGGCACGTACAACGTGTTCGAGGCGGCGCGGCGCAGCGGCGTGCGCCAGATCGTCTTCGCTAGCTCTAACCACGCCGTCGGCATGTACGAAGTTGAAGGAGCGCCCGACTTCTACCGCCGAGGCTCGGGCCTGATGGTGGACGCGCGGTCGCCCGTGCGGCCGGACAGCCTCTACGGGGTGAGCAAGGCGTACGGTGAGGCGCTGGGCCGCTACATCAGCGAACAGCATGGCCTGAACGTCTACTGCCTGCGCATCGGCTCGGTGCGCCGCGACGACGACCCGCGCTCGGACGCGGTGCGCAACGGTCCGGGCCCCTCCTGGCTGCCGGAGATGACGCCGGAGCAGCGCCTCGGCCGCCTGCAGGCCGTCTGGTGCAGCCACGCCGACCTGGCACGCCTGATCGATGCCTGCCTGCTGGCCGAGCAGATCCGCTTCGGCATCTACTACGCCGTCTCCGACGTGCCCTACCGCTTCTGGAGCCTCGACAACGCCTTCGCCGACCTCGGCTGGCGCCCGCAGGACCGAATAGGGGACGGCCCTTGATGACGCGCCCCTGACCGCTTTATGCGTGATTGATTCGGAACAGAACGGCGACGTTCCGCGCCGCTCAGCGCCGCAGCCCCTGCGTGGTGCCGGACCACTCGCCGCCGTCAATCACCAGCGCGTGGCCGTTGACGTAACTCGACTCGGCGGAGACGAGATAGAGCACCGCGTCGGCCATCTCTTCCGGCCGGGCAAAGCGCTGGTAGGGCAGGTGCGCCACGATCGCCGGGCGGCTGCGGGCGATCTCTTCCTCCGTGCGGCCGGGTGGCCGGATCAGGGGCGTGTCGGTGCCGCCCGGACAGATGCAGTTCACGCGGATATTGTGCGGCGCCAGCTCGATCGCGAGGGCCTTGGTCAGAGCGATCACGCCGCCCTTGGCCGCCACGTATGCCGCCTGGTAGGGCCGGCCGCGGATGCCCGCCAGCGAAGCCGTGTTGACGATCGCGCCGCCGCCCGCCGCGATCAGCGCCGGCACCGCGTACTTGCAGCCGAGGTAGACGCCGGTCAGATTGGTCGCGATCACCGAGGTCCAGTGTTCCTCGCTCATCTGCTCGACCGGGCCGCCGCGCGGCATGATGCCGGCGTTGTTGTGCACGATGTGCAGCGCCCCGAAGCGTTTCACCGCGGCTGCGACCGTCGCCTCGACATCTTCGGCGCGCGAGACATCCGCGCGCACAAACACCGCCTCGCCGCCCGTGTCCTCGATCTGCGCAGCGGTTGCCGTGCCGGCCTCTTCGTTCAGTTCGGCAACGACGAGCTTCGCGCCCTCGGACGCCAGCCGCTTCGCCGTGGCGCGGCCGATGCCCGAGCCGGCACCCGTGACCAGCGCAACTTTGCCCTCAAGCCGCATCCCGCGCCCTCCTTGCCCGGTCTGCCTGGCGACGCGGTGTTCGCCGCCGGCGCTATTCGCTGACGCGGCCGCCGGCGGCCCGCGTGCCGCTCAGCTCGATCACCGGCCGGCCCTCGCGCTCCACCCAGACGCCGCAGGCGCCGCCGTCCGGGCTGGGCGCCAGCTCAAGCGGCGTGCCGTCCATGCGCAGTGCCGGATGATAGAACGTCGCGACCTGCCTGGCATCGCCCTGGATGTAGTGGCCGATCAGCGAGCGGCGAAAGCGGTCGCTTGTCCGATTTGGCTGACTTCCGTGCACGAGCTGGCCGTGGAAGAAGAGCACGTCGCCGGCCCGCATCGTCACGGCGCGGACTTCCGTCCACGGCGGAATCGGCACCGTTACATCGGTGAAGCTGAGCGAGGTGTCCGCCTGCTCCGTGCAGAGCAGGGGCCAGGCGTGGCTGCCGGGCACGACCTGCAGGCAGCCGTTCGCCTCGTCGCAGTCGTCGAGCGGCAGCCAGGCGGCGATGCAGGTGCCCGGCGAGACGCGCAGGTAGTATTGGTCCTGGTGCGGCGCCTGCCCGCGCGCCCCCGGCGGCTTGAAGTAGAGCATCGTTTGCACGGCGAACGGCTCGATGCCGAGCAGCGCGGTCAGGCAGGTGTTCAGCCGCGCGTCCAGCAGCCAGCGCAGGCTCAGCTCGTCCCAGCGGTGCATGTGGATCATGCGCGGGTACTGCTTGAGCGGATCGTTGCTGCGCGGATCGACGCCGACCAGGTCGCCGGGAAACGCGCCCTCTCCCCGCAGCGCCATGAAGTGATCGCGATACCGCGCGATCTCGGCCGGTTCGAACAGGCCGCGCACGACCGTGAACCCGTCCGCCGCATATGCGCGGCGGTGCTCGGCGGTAATCACGCTCATACGCGTGCCTCCGGAAGAGCGCTGCTGCCGCTACGATACTACGGCGGGGCTGCGCACGGAGCGCAGCCCGCACAGATCGCAGCGAGGGGGAAGGCTATGGCCGCGGCGGTGATCGGCATTCTCAGCCCCGGCGACATGGGTGCGGCGATCGGCGCCGTCCTGCGCGAGCATGGCGCCACGGTGCTCACCTGCCTCGCCGGCCGCAGTGAGCTGACGCGGCTGCGGGCGCGCGAGGCCGGCTTCCGTGCGTGCTCCGACGTCGACGCGCTCGTGCGCGAAGCGGAGCTGATCCTATCGGTGCTCGTGCCTGCCGAGGCCGAGTCGCTGGCAATCCAGATCGCGGAGAGCATGCGACGCACCGGATCGCGGCCGCCGTTTGCGGACTGCAACGCGATCTCGCCGGGCACGATGCGCCGCATCGCCGCCCGCGTGGAAGCAGCCGGCGCCGCGGTGATCGACGCCGGCATCATCGGCCCGCCGCCGGGCGCCGGGCGCGGCACACGCATTTACTGCTCCGGACCGCTCGTCTCGTCGCTCACCGAGCTCAACGATCTCGGCCTCGACGTGCGTGTGGTGGGCGAGGCGATCGGCCAGGCGTCGGGGCTGAAGATGGTCTACGCCGCCTCGACCAAGGGCACGACCGCGCTGTGGACCGAGCTGCTGGTCGCCGCGAAGGCGCTGGGCCTGGACGAGGCCCTCGCGGCCGAGTTCGCCCAGAGCCGCGCTGGGATCGCCGGCCGCGTCAGCGCCGGCATCCCCTCGATGCCGCGCCGCGCCCGCCGCTGGGTCGGCGAGATGGAGGAGATCGCGCGCACCTTCGCCGAGGTCGGCCTCACGCCGCGCATGCTCGACGGCGCGGCGGACATCTACCGGCTGGTAGGGGAGACGGCGCTCGCGGACCAAACCTCGCGCGAGCCTGACCCGACGCTGGAAACCGTGCTCGCGAGCCTGGCCGCGCAGCTCGGTGGCCACCCCTCGGAGCAACAGCAGCACAGCGCGACATAACGCCGCCTGGTCGCCCGCGAATCGGTTCAGGCGAAGCCGTCGATCAGCGTCTTGCGCATCTGCGCGGCATCCTGGCCGGCGAGGCCGAGCCGCTCGATCGTACGGGCCTCGGCGGCGAAGTCGTGCCCGGCCATCACGCAGGCAAGGCGGATGATGCCGTCGATCACGGGCGTAGGCACGCCCGCGGCGGCACCGAGTGCGGACATCGGCATCAGGCCGGTCGGCACGTCCTCCGCAACGTAGTTGTGCGTCAGCGCCGGCGGCGAGGGCGTGAACTGATACGGGCCTTTCGGGTCGTAGGTCAGCCGCTGGAAGGTCTCGACCAGCGTCGGCTCGCGGAAGCCGAAGGCGCGGTCGATCCATTCCGGAATGTCTGGAATCTCGGCGCCCAGGGCCGCGGCAACGGCCAGCCGCTCGGCGTCGAGCGCGTGGTAGAGGTTCGCCACGGCCGGCGTCACACCCTCGGCGTAGAACTTGAACGGCTGTCCAGCCTCGATACGGCCGGCGTTCCCAACGCAGTTCGCCACGTGAAAGGCCGCGTTCATGTTGGTGAAGCTGGTCCAAGCCACCGTCTCGGCCATCACCGCCTGCGTGAAGAGCGATCCCAGCCGTGCGAAGACCGCCTCGCTGCGGCGGCCGGGGAAGGCTGCTATCTGATTCCAGCGCTTGCTGAAGCGCAGTTGGGCGCGGGCGGGCTGCGGACGGCCGGTGCCGTATGGGTAGGTGTCGAACTCGGCCACGTCGACGTTGGCGCGGCAGCCGCCGGCCGCAAGCTCGCGCCGCGCCACCAGCGAGCCGCCGGTGTTGCCCTGGATCAGCAGCAGGATCTGCCCGTCCTCAAGCAGGGGCGCCGCGGCGCGCACGAAGCCCGGCTGGCCCTTGCCGCCGGTGCAGACGACGATCAAGTCCGTGCCGGCGATGCAGGCCGCGGCATCGGTGCTGACGATCTCGATCGGGGCGAAGTCGCGCGCTCCGCCCTCGATCTCGATGCCGCCGCGCTCGCGGAACGGCGCCAGCCGCGCATCGTCGCGGTCGTGCAGGCGCAGGCGGTAGCCCGCAGCGCCAAGGTTCGCGATCAGGCCGAAGCCGCCCGACCCGGCGCCGACGACGGTGACTGTCTCGATCGGGCCTCCGCTGTTCATCGTGCTTCTCCCTTGCGGCGCTGACACAGGCGCGTTTCGGGACCCGTCCTCGCGGGCGGCGGCTCAGCGCCCGTGGCTGAGCCGTTCGATCAGGCTGCGCGGCAGCTCGGCCGCCACCATCGCCGCCTGCGTACGGGCGATCTCGTACTCCACACGGTGGAAGACAACGGTCTGTGCCGCCGTGTCGTAGATTGCGTAGGCGGCGCGCGGATCGCCATCGCGCGGCTGGCCCACGCTGCCGGGATTGAGAATCAACCGCTGCTCGCCGAGCAGGCGAACGCTGCCCGCCTCCGGCTGCTCGTAGTCCAGCTCGAAGGCCGACTCGCCGCCTTCGCCGCCTTCGCCGCCTTCGATGAAGACGAGCGGCACGTGCGTGTGGCCGACGAAGCTGAAGCGCGCCGTCATCCGCTCGAACTGCGCCAGCGCGCCGGGGATCGTGATCAAGTACTCCCAGACGGGGTCGCGCAGGCTGCCGTGCGCCAGTTGCATCGCCTCGAGTTCGAGCGTGCGCGGCAGGCCGCGCAGAAAGCTTCGCTCATCCTCGTCGAGCTGGCTCGCGTTCCAGGCGTTGGCAGCGGCCGCCGCTGGATTGAAATCCTCGGTGTCGATCACGGCGCTGGCGGCCAGGTCGTGGTTGCCCGCAACCGAATGAAACCGTTGCCCGCGCAGCAGCGCCAGGCAGTCCGAGGGCTGCGGCCCGTAGCCGACCAGGTCGCCCAGCGACCAGACGGCGTCGAGCGCCCGCTCGCCCTCCGCATGCCGGAGCACCGCCTCAACGGCGGCGAGATTGGCGTGAACGTCGCTGACGACGGCGATACGCATGCGAGCGCGCGAGCCTCCGCTTCCCTGACCGGACGTGATTGATCGTCCCGCCGCGACCGCCGCCGGACGAACCTCCGGCTGGCTCAGACGTACTGCAGTAGCTGCAGCGTGATGCCGCTGAACTCGGCCGGCTGAATCACGGCGCGACGGGTGCCCGGTAGCACACCCGGCTCGGCGGGCGAGGGGTTGAAGCCACGGCGGCGCGCCTCCGTCAGCGCGGCATCGAGATCGGCAACCTCGAAGGCGATCACGCTCACCAGTCCCGGCGGGCGCGATGCCAGTGGGCTGTCCGGCGAGGCTGGTCCGAGCAGTTCCAGCATTGCGTCGCCGATGCCGATTTGCCGAATGCGCATCGCGGGCGAGCTGACCTCGCCGGCAAGCGGCGCCTCCATCACCTCGCGCCAGAAGCGGGTATCACCCTCCAGATCCGGCGCGATCACCGCCAGGTGGTCCAGCCGCTTGAGCGGGAAGGCGTGCGCCGTCAGCCCGGCGGACTCGCGCCGCGCCCAGCGCTCTTCGTGCGAAGGGAAATACTGGATCAGGCGCAGGCCGACGGCGTTCGCATGTGCGCCGCGCACCGTTGCCAGATCGCAGATTTTCGTGCCGTCTGCGCCGCGCACCTCGCGCACCTGGCAATCGAGACCGTGCGCTTTGAGCCGGGTCGCGGCTGCGGCAAGGTCGCCCGTGCGCAGCACCACGCCGCTCAGACCACGCCCCGCGTCCGCCGCCGCGAGCAACGGCTCGCCATGGGCGCGCAGGGCAGCCGCGCGATCGGTGATGCCCAGCGCTTCGACGTAGAAGCCGTTAGCCGCGTCACCGACGAAGAAGCCTCGGTTCTCCGTGCCCGCGTCTTGATGGCGCGTACCGGGAAAGAGATTGAGGCCAAGGCGGGCGAAGGGCTCCGCCGCGGCGTGGGCGTCGGTTACGGGCAGGATCACATGGTCGATCGCGTCAACCAGCATCGTGCGAACCCCTCCCTCCTGATTCGGACGGACGGCGACTCACGCGCCGCAACAGACGCGCGGGTCAAAACTGCAGCGCCATCATACGGCGGGCTCGCGCGCCTGTGCCGCCGGAAGTGCCGCGTGGTCAGCTCCGTGCGTGTGAAGTGGCGTGCCCCGCAGGCCGTGGTTGTGGTCCGAGCCCTGCGGCAGGCCAAGCTCGTCCTCAAAGCCGGCCATGCGCACGCGGTACTTGCAGGTGTCGCAGTTGGCGCGGGCCAGGCCGGCGCGCGCTTCGCGGATGCGCTCCAGGACGAGGTCGAGCATTGGCGGCGCGGCGCCGAGCGGCGCCGCCGCTCTCAGGCTCAGCTCCGGATAGCGCGCCGCCAGGGCGAGCGCGAGCCGCCGCGTGCGTTCCACCAGCACGCCGGGGAAGAGCAGCTGCGGCGCCAGCACGACCCGGCGGGCGCCGAGCCGTGCGCAGCGATCCACGCCCGCGGCCACATCCGGTTCCGTGAGGGCGATGAAGCAGGACTCGACGAGGGCGAAGCGCCGGCCTTCGGTCACCAGGCGCGCCGTCTTGAACAGTTCGCCGTTGCTGTCTGGATCATGACTGCCGCGCCCGACAAGCAGCAGCGCCGTCTCCCGCGGCTGCCAGGCGGAGCCGTCCGGCCCCGCGGCCATGCAGGCTTCCAAGGCGCGCTGAGCCAGCGTGTCGGCGACGGCCGCGTGGGCGCCGAGCGGCGCGGCGCAGTCGAACTGGAGCGCGCCGTGCTGCGCGCGCAGCCAGTGCAGGGCGGCCGGAACGTCGTTTTTCTGATGCGTCGCGGCGCCGAGAAACAGCGGCATCACCGTTAACCGACGTGCGCCTCCCGCCACCAGCCGGCGCACGGCCTCGACGATCGGCGGCTCGTTGAATTCGAGGAAGGCGGGGGCGACCGGCTCCCCCAGCCGCTGCTCCAATGCCGCGGCGAACTCGCGGAAGGCGCCCTGGCCCGCGGCGTCGCGGCTGCCGTGGCCGACCAGCACGATGCCGCCGTCCGTTGGCGCGGGCTCGGCAGCCGTTGCCGGTGCGCCCTGCGCCTCGCCGGCGAGGCGATAGCCGCGCGGCGTGATTAGGCGACCGTTCCAGGCGCGGGTGGCCGAGTTGCCGATCACCACCGTGGTCAACATATCCACCCGCGCGATCGGCAATTCGGTAAGCGAAGTCAGGATGACCGACTGCTGCTCACGGTAAGCGTTGCGTACCATGCCAACCGGCGTTCCGGCCGGCCGGTGGCGCAGGAACACCGCAAGCGCTGCCTCAAGTTGGCGGCGGCGGCGGGCGCTGGCCGGGTTGTACAGCACCGTCACGAAGTCGGCCTGCGCCGCGGCCTCGAGGCGGGCCTGGATCGCCTCCCAGGGCGTGAGCAGGTCGCTGAGGCTGATCGCGCAGAAGTCGTGGCCCAGCGGCGCGCCCAGCAGGGCCGCGGCCGAAAGCGCGGCCGTCACCCCCGGCACGACCTCGACCGGCAGCTCGTGCGCGCCCCGCTCCTCCAGCAACTCCAGCGCCAGGCCGGCGAGGCCATAGACGCCGGCGTCGCCGCTGCCGACGAGCGCGACGCGGCGCCCGGCCAGCGCCAGGTCGATCGCCAGCGCGGCTCGTGCCCGCTCTTCGCTCAGCTCGCCCGGGTGAAACGTCGCCGCGGGCAGCAACGGCCGCAGCAGTTCGAGATAGAGGCGGTAGCCGACGATCGCATCGGCGGCGCGCAGGCAGCGTTCGGCCTGGCGGGTGAGCAGATCGGGATGGCCGGGGCCGGTGCCCACGATGAACAGCGCGCCGCCGTGCGCGAGAGTACGCGCCTTGCCGTCGTCGATCATGCTTCCTCCGGCATGGGCAAGCGGGGCGAATGCCGCGACGCCTCGCCACGATGCGCAACCGCGACGGTGCAGTGCGCCGACTTCCGCTTGGATACGATCAGCGAGCCGCCGCCAGCCGCCAGGATCGCCGCAGGCTCGCAGACGCCGCCCGTTCCAACCGCGCCGAACACCACCTGCGAACGCCGCCATGCGCCCGGAGCCGCGTCCAGTTCACTGCTGGTGAAGCTCTGGATCGGCGCATTGAAAAGACGGCCCAGTGCCACGATCGCGGGATCAGCGTGGCGGCGGTCGATGGTGGCGACGGCGGCGACGCACGCCGGTGAGAGGCCGGCGCGGGCGAGCGCGTGGTGCGCGAGGTCGATCAATTCGTCCGCCGCCGCGCCGGTGCTGCAGCCGGCTCCCAGGGCCAGCACCGGTGGCCGCAGCAGCACGCGCGGCAGCGTGGAAGTAGGCTCCGGCTCGCCAATGCAGGAGACGACGATCACGCCCGCGTCGTTCGCTCCGAGCTCGTCGGTGCCGGCAATCGATCGCAGGTTCGCGCAGCCCCGATCGGCCAGCCAGTCGCGTGAGCCGCACTCTTGCAAGAGCGCGACGGGTTCGCCGTTCACCAGCGCCGCCATCACGCGCGTGAGATCGCTGCCGCTATCGATACGCCAACCAAGCTGCGCCGCGATCAGGTCCAGCGCCGGCACCCCCGCCCCCTCGCTGGCGGTGGTGATCACCGGCACGGCGCCGATCGCGCCGGCGAGATGGGCGGCCAGGGCGTTGGCGCCGCCCAGGTGTCCGCCGGCGAGGCTGATCGCGAAGCGGCCGGCATCGTCGATCACGACGATCGCCGGATCGGTCGGCTTGTCGCGCAGCAGCGGCGCCACCGCGCGCACGGCGATGCCCGTGGCCATGATCAGCACCAGCGCCTCTGCCTGCGCGAACGCCGCGGCGACCGCGACGAGTACCCCACCGTCATATGCCTCGGCATGGGCGGCCACGAAGCGGCGCGGCAACAGCAGCCGCGCACCGGGCAGCGCCGCACCGACGGTCACGGCGAGGGCGCTGCCGCGCCTCGAAACGGCGATGATCGAGACCTTCGAAGGCGGCGTCACGGCTCGGCAACCTCCGGCGACGGCGGCCCGCCGCCCTGCCGGTGGCGCTGGGTGTAGGCCGGATCGTACAGGTTCGAGCGGTGCCGCACTTCTGCCTTGCGCAGCGCCGGATCGAGCGCCCTGCCGACGAGGATCAGGGCCTGCAGTTGTAGCTTCGCCGCTTTGCTTTGCTGGGCGATGTCGTCCAGCGTGCCGCGCAGCACCAGCTCGTCCTCCCAGGTGGCGCGGTAGACGACGGCCGCCGGCGTTTCCGGCGGATAGCCGCCGGCCCGCAGTTCCTCTACCACGCGCTCGATCAGGGGAATGCTGAGGAAGATCACGAGCGTGGCGCCGTGGACCGCGAGGTCGCTCAGCCGCTCGCCCGCTGGGAGGGAGGTGCGCCCGGCCATGCGCGTGAAGATCACGGTCTGAGAAACATCCGGCACGGTGAGCTCGCGGCCGAGCACGGCGGCGGCGGCGAATGCCGAGCTCACGCCGGGCACGATCGTGCAGGGCACGCCCGCGGCTTCGAGGAGTTGCAACTGCTCGTGCATTGCGCCGTAGATCGACGGATCGCCGCTCTGCAGCCGGGCGACGGTCTTGCCTGCTCTTGCCGCTTCGATCAGCTTCGCCGTCGTCTGCTCCAGCGTCAGCGCCGCGCTGCCGATCACTTCGGCGCCGGGCGGTGCGAAGGCGGCGACGCCGGGGTGCACCAGCGAGTCGGCGTAGATCACGAGATCCGCCTTGCCGATGATCTCGCGGCCGCGCAGCGTCAGCAGGTCGGGCGCTCCGGGTCCGGCGCCGATGAAAAAGACGTGTCCGCCCGTCATCCGTTCCTCCGCCGCAGCAGGGCGATCGTGAAATAGTCCTCCGCTGCCAGCGCCAGCGCTTCCGGCCCGCGGGTGAGTTGCTGTTCCGGCCAGCCGACCCGCCGGATGGTGGTGAGCTCCGCGCCGTTGCTGTGCATGAGCCTCGCCAGGCTTCCGGGTGCTGCGCTCGGTTTCAGGACTGCCGTCGTGGCACAAGCGCCCGAGATCGCCTCCAGCACCGGCGGCGGCGCGGTTGCAGGCACGATGCCGAGGGCTTCGTCCCACATCGCCAGGGGTGTGCCGGCAAGCGCCGCCGCGGCGAAGGGCGAGGCGATACCGGGCACCGTCTCGATGCGCAGCGCCGGATGTTGATCGTGCAGCGCCCCGGCAAGGTACTGAAACGTGCTGTAGAGCGACGGATCGCCTTCCGTGACAAATGCCGCATCCTCGCCCGATGCCAGCACAGCCGCCACCTCTGCGGCAAGCTCGGCCCAGCGCCGCAGCAGCGCGGCCCGATCGCGCAGCGGTGGGCAGACCAGCTCGATGATGCGCTGGCGGTCGGGCGAAAGATGCGGCCGCACGATCGTCGCGGCCATGCTGCGGCCCGGCGCCGTGGCCGGCACGTAGACCACGCGCACGCTTCGCAATATCCTCAGCCCCTTGAGCGTGATCAGCTCGGGGTCGCCGGGGCCGGCGCCGATGCCGTACAGCGTGCCGGTGCTCACCGCGCTGCCTCCGGACGGCTCAGGCTGGCAACAAACACCGGGCCGAGCGGTGACAGATGCGTGCCGCCGCCAAGCGGCGCGCCGCGCGCGATCGACACCTGCACCATCTGGGCCGGCCAGCCACGCTCACCGGCGAACGCTTGCCACTCTGCCACGCTTTCCAGCAGGGTGAAGTTCGCAACCAGGCGGCCGCCGGGCCGCAATGCCCCGGCAGATGTGCGGAGCACCTCCAGGAGCGCTCCGCCGCTGCCGCCGATGAACACGCCGTCCGGGGCGGGCAGCCCGGCCAGTGCTTCGGGAGCGGCGCCGGCTATGAGCGTGAGATTCGATCGTGGATAGCGGGCGAGGTTGCGGCGCATCACCGTGAGCTGCGCGGGATCCGGCTCGATCGCGATCAAGCGACCGTGCGGCATCTGGCCGGCCAGCTCAATCGCCAGCGAGCCGGAGCCGCTGCCGATGTCCCAGACCAGCGCGTGGCGCCAGGGCTCCAGCTTGCTCAACGTGATCGCGCGCACCTCGGCCTTCGTGATCTGGCCGCGCTCGCTTTCGTAGCTCGACTCATCGAGCCCGAAGCCGGGTCGGTCGGCAGACGGGCACGACTCGCGATCGATCACGAGCAGGTTGAGCGGATCGAATTCCTGCCGCGCGATGTCGTCCAACCGGCCATGAACGAGGCGCTCGGCGGACCCTCCGAGGCGCTCGCAAACCGCGGCGCGGGCGTTCTCCATGCCCGCACGCCGCAGCGCTTCGGCCACACGGGCGGGGGTGTTCTCCGCGTCGGTGAGGATCGCCAGCAGACGGCCGCAGAGCGCCCGCGGGAGGATGCTTGCCAGCGGCCGGCCATGCGCCGAGAGCACCGCCGCGTCCTGCCACGGCAGGCCGAGCCGCGCGAAGGCGAGCGCGACCGAGCCGGCGACGGGATGAATGCACACGCGCTCGCGCCCGAGTCGTTGCGCCAACAGCGGCCCGACGCCGTAAAAGCACGGATCGCCCGAGGCGAGCACGACCGCACGGCGCCTGCCGACACTCGCTTCGAGCAGGTCGCCGAGCGCCGCAATGTTGCTGCGGATCGCGAACCGCTCTGCCGCATGCTCCGGGAAGAAGGCGAGGTGGCGGACGCCGCCGCACAGCAGATCGGCGGCCTCGACCAGGGCGCGCTGCGGCGGCGCCAGCGTCTCGGCGCCGCCGTCGCCGATGCCGACGATGTGCACGACCGGCCAGCCACCGCCTTCGCCACGGCTCACTGTCGGGCCTCGCAGGCGGGAAGGCCGGCGCGGCCGAGCACGGCGCCATCGAAATCGAAGAGGATCGCCTCCACGGCCAGCTCCCCGTGCACGTGATCGCGGCTTCTGCCGGCGGCCTCCGCGGCGATGAGCTCGAAGAACGCGGACAGGCCGTGCCGCTGGGCCAGCTCCTGCGCATGACGGGCGGTGTTGGCAGCGGCGATCTCTGCCTGCAACGCGGAATCCGCGCCCGCCCGCGCGGCCAGTGCGGCAAGGAATGCCGGGTCGACGCGGTTGCCGGCGACGTGAGTCATGAAGTGGCCCTGGGCGATCTTGGAGAACTTGCCGATCATGCCGGCGAGCGTGGCACGGCGCAGCCGCCGTTGCACGGCCCGCTTCAGCGCGTAGCCCGTGAACTCTCCCATCTCCACGAAGCAGACTTCGGGCAGGTCCAGCAGCGCCTGCACGAACTGCTCACTGCGGCCGCCGGTGCTCAGCACGACCTCGTGCTGCCCATTGGCAGCGGCCACGTCGATGCCCTGGCCCACGCTCGCCCGGTACGAGGCGGTGGAGTAGGGCCGCACGATACCCGTCGTGCCCAGGATCGAGATGCCGCCGACGATGCCCAGGCGCGCGTTCAGCGTCTTCTTCGCGATCTCCGCGCCGCGCGGCACGCTGATCTCGACGACCAGACCGTGCGTCTTGAGCCCGTCGCCCGCGGCCCGCGTGACCTCGTCACAGATCATGCGTCGCGGCACGGGGTTGATCGCCGGGCCGCCGATCGCCAGGCCGAGCCCCGGCAACGTCACGGTGCCCACGCCCTCGCCACCGCGCAGCTCGATGCCGGGCGCGCATCCGCGCCAGACCGTGGCGCGGATCTCGGCGCCGTGGGTGACGTCGGGGTCGTCGCCGGCGTCCTTGATCACCCCGCATCCGGCGCGGATGGGTTCAACCCGCCAGTTCACGAGGGCAAAACTGGCATCGCGTCCCACCGGCAGGTGGATGGTGACCTCGGCCGGCGCCACGCCGCTGAGCAGCGCCTGCGTGGCGGCGGCGGCCGCGGCGGCCGCGCACGCGCCGGTGGTGTAGCCGGTGCGCATGCCGCGGCGGCGGACGATCTCCATCTCTCCGTCGTTCATCGCGGCGGACCGCCTATTTCGCTCGGCGCCGGCAAGGGTACCGCCGGCTCATCGAGAGCGAGGCGCAGGAGGACGTTGAGCGCCGCCGCCGCCACGGCCGAGCCGCCGCGCGTGCCCTCGATCGCGATCGCCGGCAGGTGCCGCCGCAGGAGCTCGGCCTTCGCCTCGGCGGCGGCCACGAAACCCACCGGCATGCCAATCACGCAGGCGGGCCGCACCGTGCCGGCGTCGACCAGATCCAGCAGACCGAGCAGCGCTGTCGGCGCGTTGCCGATTACCACCACGGCGGCGTCGAGCCGCGCGGCCAGCAGCCGTATGCCGGCGAGCGAGCGCGTCACGCCGGCGCCGCGGGCCGCTTCGGCAACTCCGGGCGTATCGATCGCGCAAAGCAGCTCGCAGCCCAGCCGCTGCAGGCGCGCGCGGTCGAGCGCCGCGGCGACCATGCGCACGTCGGTTACCACGTGGCACCTCCCGCGCAAGGCTGCGATCGCCGCCGGCAGCGGCGCACAGGAGAAGCGCAGCGAGCGCGCCAGCTCGAGATCGCCGGCGGCATAGACCACCCGCGTGGCGACGGACTGCTCGCCGGGGTCCGCGAAGCGTTCGCCGACGGCAGGCGCGACGATGCCCAGGCTGCGCCGCTCGATCTCATCCGGCGGCAGGGCGTAACGCTCTACCAACGACGCAGCGGCCGCACGTGCTCCGCTCATGGCCGCCTCGCTGCACGCAACGACGACTCAGCGCCCGTGCCGCCGTGCAGATACGTCGCACCCAGTGAGCCGGCGACGGAGCGTGCGAGGCCGGCGCCGGCTCGGCCGGGCTCGGGGTCGAGCACGACGCTGGGCCAGCCCGCGGCGCGCCAGCGTTCGGCCTCACTCTGTGCCGAACGCCACGGGTCGGCGCCGCCGGCCTCGGCGTTGGCACGGCCGTCCGAAACCAGCACGAGCAGTGGTCGCAGGCCGCGATCGTCGCTTGCCGCGCGCCGCGCGGTTTCCGCGGCCAGCCGCAGCCCCGCCGCCAGCGGCGTGCGGCCGCCGGTGGGCAGGGCGATCAGTCGCTGCTGTGCGAGGTCGACGCTGTTTGTGGGCGGCAGCGCCAGCACGGCGCCAGAGCCACGGAAGACGACTATCGCCACGCGGTCGCGGCGCCGGTACACGTCCAGCAGCAAGTCGAGCACCTGTCGTTTCGCGGCCGCCATGCGCGCGCGAGCGCCCATTGAGCCGCTGGCGTCGAGGGCGAAGAGCACCAGGTTGCCGCTGCGCCCGCGCCGCACCCGCTCCCGCAGATCGCCGTCGCGCAAAACGATGCCCCGCCCTGCCGCCGCCGCTGATCGCCGCGACCGTTGGTACGGCGCGGCCGCGCGCAGCGTCGCCGCCAGCGCCAGCTCGCGCGGCCGGCCCCGCGGCCGGCCGGAGCGGACGACCTCTCCGCGTGTGCCAGTGGGCGCAGGCCGGCGGCCGCGCGCCTCGCGCTGCGCCCGCGCCAGCACCTGCGGCAGCGTCAGCGGCCGAGCCAGCTCGCTCGGCGCGGTCCAGCGCTCCGGCGCTGGGGTCACGACCGGCGCCGCCTCGCCACGCCGCTCGCGCGGTTCGGTTCCAGCGGGTGCACTCGCAGAAGCCCCGTTGATTGAGGGGGTGGCTGCCGGCGCCGGAATCGATGGCTCGGAGCCGGAACTGTCGCCCCGTCCCGCCCCATCCTGCCGGTTCTCGAATTCTGCCAGCGCCTCGTCGAGCTGGGCTTCGTCGATGCCGGGCTGCTCGAACGGTTGGCGCCGCCGCCGGTGCGCCAGCACCAGCGGCGCCACCGCACGCACGTCTGCCAGCGTCACGCAGCCGCGGCCGCGGTAAGCGGCCAGCGCAATGGCCGCGCGGCAGAGGGCAAGGTCGGCGCGCAGGCCGTCGACACCGAAGCCGGCGCAAAGCTGCACAGCAAGGTCGAGCATGGCCGAGGGCAACTCAACCCGCGGTAGCCTTGCCCGCGCCCGTTCGAGCCGATCCCGTTCTGCCGCCTCGACGGGCGCCTGCGCGGCGATGAAGCCCGCCGGGTCGCGCTCGAATGCCAGGCGGTTGCGCACAGCGGCGGCGCGGGCGTCGGCATCGTTCAGCCCGCCGACCTCGACGGCCAGGGCGAAGCGGTCCAGCAGTTGTGGCCGCAGCTCGCCCTCTTCCGGGTTCATCGTGCCGATCAGCATCACCTGCGCCGGGTGGCTTATGGAGACGCCCTCGCGCTCGACGTAGTTGCGGCCCATCGCCGCCGCATCGAGCAGGAGATCGACCAGGTGATCGCCGAGCAGGTTGACTTCGTCCATGTATAAAATGCCGCGGTTCGCCCGCGCCAGCAGGCCCGGCTCGAAGCGTCGCTCGCCGCTCTGAATTGCGCTCTCCAGGTCCAGGCTGCCGACCACGCGATCTTCTGTCGCTCCGATCGGCAGCTCCACGACGGGCACGCGCGCCCGTTCGACGGCCGGCGCTTCGCTCGCGGTGATCCGCTGCGAGCACGACTCGCAGGCGGCGGCGATCTCGCGCGGGTCGCAGCCATACGGGCAGCCGGCGACGCGCTCGATCTCGGGCAGCAAGGCGGCCAGCGCCCGCACTGCCGTCGACTTGGCGGTGCCCTTCTGCCCGCGCACCAGCACGCCGCCCAAGGCGGGATTGACCGCGTGCAGCAGCAGCGCCAGGCGCATCTGTTCCTGCCCGACGATGGCGGTGAAGGGGAAGAGCGGGCGGGCGCGAGGACCGCTCACGGCAGCGCCCCTTCCAGCTCGCCGTCGGACTCGAGATAGGCGGCGCGCAGCGCGTCGAGTTGATCGGCGTCGGGGGTCTGCCAGAGGCCGCGATCGACGGCTTCCAGCAGGCGGCCGGCGATGTCGCGCAGCGCCCAGGGGTTGCTCTGGCGCAGAAAGTCGCGCTGCTCGGCGGCGAGCACGTAGCTGTCCGTCAGGTCTGCGTACATCCAGTCGTCCACCACGTCCGCGGTTGCATCGTAGCCGAACAGGTAGTCCACCGTCGCCGCCAGCTCCAATCCGCCCTTGTAGCCGTGGCGGCGAATCGACTCCAGCCACTTCGGGTTGATCACACGCGAGCGGAAGACGCGCAGCGCCTCCTCCTTCAGGTCGCGCACGCGGGCGCGGCGCGGGTCGGCGCTGTCGCCGAAGTACTTGCGCGGCGCCCGGCCCGTGAGGGCGCGGATCGTGGCGATCATGCCGCCATGGAACTGCAGGTAATCGTCCGAGTCGAAGATATCGTGCTCGCGGTTGTCCTGGTTCTTTACGGCCACGACCACGCGTTCGAGCGCGGCTTTGAAGTCGGAACGCGCGTCTGTGCCGAACTCCGCGCCGGTGTAGGCGTAGCCGCCCCAGTTCAGATAGGCCTCGGCGAAGTCGGCCACGCCCCGCCAGTTGCGCTCGTCGATCAGCGGCAGGATGCCGGCGCCATAGCTGCCCGGCTTACAGCCGAAGATTCTGTACAGCGAGCGGCGCTCCGCCTCTGCCTCGTCCAGCCCGGTCGCGGCCAGCCGTCCGCGCTCGGCCAGGGCGTGGCGGCGCACGAAGTTTTGATCGGGCGGCTCGTCGAGCGCGGCCACGGCGCGCACCGCCTCGTCGATCGCCGCGATCAGGTGCGGGAAGGCGTCGCGGAAGAAGCCGGAGATGCGGCAGACCACGTCGATGCGCGGCCGGCCGAGCGCCTCGAGCGGGATGACGTCGATGCCGAGCAGCCGCCGGTTCTCCGGCTGCCAGCGTGGCTGCACGCCGAGCAGGGCGAAGACCTCGGCGATGTCGTCGCCGTGCGTGCGCATGGCGCTGGTGCCCCAGATGGAGATGCCGACCGACTCGGGGTAGCGCCCCTCGTCGCGCAGGTGCTTCGCCAGCAGCTCATCGGCCAGGGCGCGACCCGTCTGCCAGGCGGCGACGCTGGGAATGGCGCGCGGATCGACGCCGTAGAAGTTGCGGCCGGTGGGCAGCACATGCGCCATGCCGCGCGTCGGCGCACCGCTCGGCCCGGCCGGCGTATAGCGGCCGTCCAGCGCCTCCAGCACGCGGCCCAGCTCGTCGGGAATGCGCTGCAGCTTCGGCAACAGCTCGGCGCAGACATAGCGCAGCACGCGCTCGGCGGCAGCTGAGTCGCCCGGCGCCCCGACCAGAACGCGCCGGCAGGCCGCTTCCACCTGCGCCGCCTGGAGGCCGCCTTCGGCCAGCGCGCTGAGCAGCTCGCGGCAGAGCGCGTCGATCGCCGCGTACACGTCCCCGGCCACGTTCAGCGCGAGACCGGTCAGCTGAGCCAGCCAGGCGTTCGCGGGGGCGGTGACATCGTGGCGCACGGCGCCGGCGGCGATTGCCACGGCGTCGGGCAACGCGGGCATGTCGAGGTTCGGCAGGCGCGTGAGGTGGAAGAGCAGCTCGGTCAGTTGCGCGCCCTCCGGCACCTGGCCGAGCACGTGCAGGCCGTCGCGGATCTGGGCGCCGGCCAGCTCGCAGAGATACCCGTCGATCTCCTGCAGCAGATGGGCAAAATCCTTGCCGCGCATCTCCGTCAGCGAGACCGGCGTGCCATCCTCGGTCAGCGCCGGGTCCCACTCATGCGTGTGGCCGCCGCTGTTGCGGTTCAGCAGCAGCTCCATTTCCGCGCCGAGGTGGGCGCGTTGCAGCACATCCCAGATCTGGCGCTGCAGCAGCGGTGTCTTGGCCGGGTCGAGCAGCTCGACCTGGTAATACTCGTCGATCAGTTGTCCCAGCTCCGCCAGCTCGCCATAGAGGCCGGCGCTCGTCAGCGGCGGCGTCATGTGATCGACGACGACGGCATGTGCCCGGCGCTTCGCCTGCGTGCCCTCGCCGGGGTCGTTGATGATGAACGGATAGACGAGCGGCAGACCGGCCAGGAACTGGTCGGGATAGCAGTCGGGGCCCGGCCCCGCCGCCTTGCCGGGCAGCCACTCGAGCGTGCCGTGCTTACCCAGGTGCACGATCGCGTCGGCTGCGAAGCCGTCTTCGTCGCGCAGCCAGCGGTAGAGCGCGTGGTAGTTGTGCGTGGGCGGCAGGTCGGGCAGGTGGTAGATCGCGTTCGGATCCATGCCGTAGCCGCGCGGCGGCTGCAGCGCCACGAAGACGTTGCCAAAGCGCAGACCGGCCAGGGCGATCGCGCTCTCGTGCACGTAGGCTGCACCGGGCGGCTCGCCCCACTGGCCCAGCATCTCCGCCCGGCTCTTCGCCGAGAGGTCGGCGAACCAGTCGGCATACGCGGGGGCCAGCACGCGCGCGGCCGCGCCGGCGAGCTGATCGTCGGTCAGCAGTTCCGTGTCGTAAGAGCAGCGGGCGATCAGGTCGTGAATGAGTTGGTCGCCGCTCTCCGGCACATCTTCCACCGTATATCCGGCAGCTTTCATCTGCTCCAGCAGCCGGATCAGCGAGGCGGGCGCGTCGAGGCCCACGGCGTTGCCGATGCGGCTGGCTCGCGCGGCCTGGTTGGTGAGCACGAAGGCGATGCGCTTCTTGGCGTTCGGCTTGCGCCGCAGCACTGCGAGCCGGCGCACCAGCTCCAGGCAGGCGTCGATGCGCTCCTCGTCGGGCACATAGCGCACCGCGCCCGCGCCCTTACCCGCGTCCGCCTCGTTGTCCGCTTCTTTGAATGAGACGGGCACGGAGATGATGCGGCCGTCGAACTCCGGGATGGCGACGTTCATCGCCGCGTCGACCGGGTTCAAGCCGCGCAGCGAAGCCAGCCACTGCTCGCGCGGGCTTGAGGCGGTCACGATCTGCACCACCGGCACGTCGAGCCGTTCCAGCGCCGTCACCGCCCAGTCGGAGAGCGCTGCGGTCTCTGGGTCGACGCCGCCCATCGCGAACGACAGCGAGCACAGCACCGCGTCCACCAGCGGCTCGCCGCGTTCGTCGATGAGGTAACTCAGTGCCTCCGGCACGCCATCCGCGCCGGTCTCCTTGAGCGAGTAGGCAAAAACCGGCAGGAGGTTGAGGCCGGCAGCCGCGCCGCGCTGCACGATCGCGTCCACGAACGCGGTGTTGCCGGAGAGCAGGTGCGCGCGGTAGAAGAGCAGGCCGATCGTGGGCCGCGTCGGATCTTGGTGCGCCCGCCACGCGGCGAGCGTGCCTTCCGGCACCTCGGGATGGTAGACGCCGTGTCGGGGTTGCGGCGCCGGTGCATCGTAGCCGAAGCCGGTGGTAAGCAGGTGATCGGCGAGGAAGCAGAGCGCCTGGGCGTAGTTGCGCGGCCCGCCGTGCAGCAGGTAGGCGCTCAGTTCGTGCGCGATCGGCACGCCGGCATTGGAGAGCGCCATCAGCTCCGGATCGAGGCTCTCGGTGCCCGGCAAGCAGATCAGCCAGAAGCCGTCGCGCTGCGCCTGCGCCACGATGCGATCCAGGCCGGCGGCGAAGCTGCCGCGCCCGCCCAGCAGTCGCACGACGACGAGCTCGGCCGCGGGCAGTTCCGCGTCGAGGAAGGCGGCGATGTCTGCCTCCGTGCTCAGATAGGAGGGATTGACGGCGCGCACCGGCGGAAAGTCGGTCGGCAGAAAGGCACGGGCGGCCTCGATCGCCAGCAGGTCGGTGTCGGCCTGGCTGAGCACAAGAAAGCCGTCGCGGACGACATCGGGCCTCCGTGCGGGGATCGCCGGCACTACGGTGTCGTGGCTCTCCGGCGCGTCCCAGGTGAAGGAGGTGAAGTGATAGGGCGCCAGCGCCGGCGGCGGCGGCAGGTAGGCGTTGGCGGCCAGCATCGCCTCCGCGTAGTCGTAGATCGCCGCGATGCGCTCGGGCGTGTTGATCGAGTGAAACCAGACGTGGCGGCCGTCGAACAGCAGCAGCGCCACGTTGGCCAGCGGACAGGGGCCAAGGCAGCCCGCCTGCGTCAGGTGAACCCTGTTGCGCAGCTTCCGCCGCTCCCACTCCGCGTGGTAGCGGTCTTCGGGCACCGGGGCGAAGCCGCGCTCGGTGTGGCCGCAGCAGCAGCCCGTGGCGCAGACGAAGAGCTGGCCCTGCTTGCGGGCGACGTTGACCAGCTTGCCGTCTTCGCGCTGCACCAGGTTGCGCGCCATCGCCGCCCATCGTTGCGATCGTCGTAGCGGCGCGAGCGCCGATCGGGCTGGAGACACGCGTCGCAGGCGGAGGAATGACGCGGCCGCTCCAACTCTCGCTCGCTCGCGAAGCTCGACGAGTTGGCGCCGCGGGCCGGTTTTCTGGCTCCCGGAGCAGGCGGCTCCGGTTACAGTAGCGCGACTGCGCCGGCCTCACACCGGCTTGCCCGCGCCCGCGGCGATCTGCTGTCTGGTGCCCTGATGCTAGCCGAGCGCGTCGCGGCGGGCAAGGCTTCGGCGGCTGTTGCCGCGCCGTCCGCTTCCCGAATCCGGTTTCGCGCAGTACGCTGCCCACGGTGGCTCGTCCGCTCGCCGGCGGAAGGTGTGAGGAGGGTGGTGATGACCCAGCTGCGAGAGACAGGCGCGGGCGCCGCACTCACCGCGAGCGGCGCCCCGGACGCGCACAACCTGCGCCTGGTCGGCCACAACGACATGGACGGCCGCGGCGACTGCATGCACGTCAACGTCGTGGGCGGCTACGCCTTCGTCGGGCACATGGGCGAGAACGGCATCGGCACCTCCGTGCTCGATGTGCGCGACCCGACGGCGCCGCGGCTGGCGGCGCAGATTCCCGTACCGGCGCACACGCATTCGCACAAGGTGCAGGTGGTCGGCGATGTGCTGCTCGTCAACTACGAGCAGTTCGGCCGCGCCGGCCAGGGCGTCACCGGCCTGAAGGTGTTCGACGTCTCGAAGCCCGAGCAGCCGCGCGAGATCGGCTTCCTGCCGATGACGGGCAAGGGCGTGCACCGCATGACCTACTGGGAGCCGCCCTACGCCTACGTCACCGGCAGCGAGGCCGGCTGGACCGACCAGTTCTTCATGATCATCGATCTCTCGAACCCCGCGGCGCCGCGCGAGGTCGGCCGCTGGTGGCTGCCCGGCATGTGGACCGCGGGCGGCGAGCAGTCCACGGCGCCGCCCGGCCGCCGCTACGCGCTGCACCATGCGCTCACCCGCGGCGACCGCGCCTACATGGGCTGGTGGGACGCTGGGTTGGTGATCCTCGACATCGGGGACAAGGCGAAGCCGCGGCTCGTCAGCCATCTGCCCTTCGGCCTCGACCAGAGCGCCTGCACGCACACCGCTTTCCCCGTGCCTGGCAAAGACGTGCTGATCGTCACCGACGAAGGCGTCGGCGCCTACTGCCCCGAAGTGACCAAGATCGTGCGCGTGGTGGACATCGCGGACGAGCGCAAGCCGAAGGTCATCGCCTTCTTCCCGATCCCGGAAGGCGACTTCGCCACGCGCGGCGGCTGGTTCGGGCCGCACAACCTGCACGAGATGCGCCCCGGCTCGCTGATCGACCCGAACACGATCTACCTGACCTACTTCAACGCCGGCGTGCGCGTCGTGGAGATCAGCGAACCGGCGAACCCGCGCGAGATCGCCCACTTCGTGCCGGAAGCGCCGTCGGGCCGGCCGTCGATCCAGATGAACGACATCACCGTCGCTGCCGACGGCCTGATCTACGCGACGGACCGCTATGCCGGCGGGCTGTACATCTTCGAGCTGCTGAGGCATTGAACCAGCGGTTGCAGCGCCGGGCACGCGGAGGGAAGAGCGTGCTGGGCAAGGAGAGAAGCGATGCGCCTCGTCTACTTCGATGACTTCAAGCTGGGTGTGCTCAAAGGCGAAGCCGTCGTGGACGCGTCTGCCGTGGTGCAGGCGATCCCGCACACGGGGCCTGGCGACCTGATCAACGGGCTAATCGAGCGCTTCGCCGAGTACCGGCCCCGGCTGGAAGAGGCGGCGGCGCGCGGCCGGGCCGTGCCGCTGAGCGGGCTGCGCCTGCGGGCGCCCCTGCCGCGGCCGACGAACATCGTCTGCATGGCCGTCAACTACATGGAGGACGGCACCCGCAGCGAGCCGGCGCCGATCAACGCCTTCCACAAGTCGCCGAGCGCCGTGATCGGCGACGGCGACACGATGGTGCTGCCCGACGTGCCGGCGACGATCTTCGAGGGCGAGGCCGAGCTTGCGGTGGTGATCGGCCGTCGCGCCTCCCACGTCAGCGCGGGCGAGGCGATGAGCCACGTCTTCGGCTACCTGAACTTCATCGACGGTTCCGCCCGCGGCCTGCCGCCGGGGGGCAACACCTTCTACCAGATGAAGTCGCGCGACACCTTTGCGCCGCTCGGCCCGGTGCTCGTCACCGCCGACGAGGTGCCGAACCCGCAGCAGTTGCAGGTGCGCCTCTGGGTGAACGGCACGCTCAAGCAGAACTTCAACACCAGCGACATGGCGCACAACATCGCTCGCTGCATCGAGTGGATCAGCTCGATCCACGCGCTGGAGCCGGGCGACGTCGTGGCGACGGGCACCAATCACCGTGGCCTGAGCGCCTTCCAGGACGGCGACGCGATCGAGCTGGAGACGGAAGGGCTCGGCCGGCTGCACATCCGCGTGCGCGACGACCTGAAGCGCGCCTGGGGCCGCGAGACACGGCTGGAGATGACGGAACGCGGCAAGGAAGGCACGACGCCGCAAGTCAGCGGCAAATACGCGGCCGCGCGGGTGTAGGGCACTCGCCCGAACTCATGCGCGGCCCGCACGCGCGCGGATTGGGCCGCTGGCCGTGATTCGCTAAATTTGATCGCTGCTCCCGGCGCGGCTTAGCCGTCGCCCGGAGTGGCGACGACTTCGCGGCGGCCATGGCGCCACTCGGCGGGTGCGCCGGCCTTGTCGATGCGCACGGCGCAGACCTTGTACTCCGGGATCTTCGCCGTCGGATCGTAGACGTTGTTCGTCAGGAAGTTGGCCGCGGCGCCTTCGAGCTGCACGAACGGCACGAAGACCTCGCCCGGCCGCTGCGCCTCCGTG
The DNA here is from genome assembly GCA_035310145.1 of Dehalococcoidia bacterium. Lineage (NCBI taxonomy): Bacteria > Bacillati > Chloroflexota > Dehalococcoidia > Dehalococcoidia bacterium. Next base: position 5,476 of record DATGEL010000113.1, on the reverse strand, counting down.
ATGAAGGCCACGGCCTCGATTTCGCCACGCCGTGAGCTGAGCGTGACCCGCTCGCCGTCGGCGACTTCGAGCGTCGCCGCGTCCTGCGGGCTAAGCGCCACCTGCACCACGGGGGCGCGTTCCAGCAGCCCCGGCACCCGGCGCGTGAGCGTGCCGCCGTGCCAGTGGTAGAGGATGCGGCCGGTGTTCAGGATCAACGGGAAGCGGCGGTTGGGCAGCTCGGCCGCGGGCGGATCCTGGCGCACGGGCATGAAGCGGCCCTTGCCGCGTGGGAACGACTCGCCGTAGAGGCGCGGCGTGCCGGGGTGATCCGGCGACGGGCACGGCCACTGGATGCCGCCCTCGGCCTCCAGCCGGGCGTAGGAGATGCCGGCCAGCGAGGGGGTCAGTGCCGCCATCTCGTCCCAGATCTGCGCCGGGTGCGCCCAGGCGAACTGCGCCGGGTCGCCGCCCAGCCGCCGCGCCACGCGCCGGCCCAGTTCGGCAGAGATCGCCCAGTCGGGGCGGGAGTCAGCCAGCGGCGGCAGCGCCTGCCGCACGCGCTGCACGCGGCGCTCGCTGTTGGTGAAGGTGCCGTCCTTTTCCGCGAACGTCGTGGCCGGCAGCACTACGTCGGCCACGGCCGCCGTCTCGTGCAGGAAGATGTCCTGCACCACGAGGAAGTCCAGCTTCTCAATCGCTTCCTGCGCGTGGTGGAGGTTCGGCTCGGTGAGCAGCGGGTTCTCGCCGACGATGTACATCGCGCGGATCTCGCCGGTCAGGGCGCCTTCCACGATCTCCGTCGCCCGCAGCCCTTCCTCGGCCGGGAGCGGCGCTCCCCACGACGCCTGGAACTTCGCCAGCACCGGCTCGGCGTACTTCTGGTAGCCAGGCAGCGCGTCGGGAATGCAGCCGGCGTCGCCGCAGCCCTGCACGTTGTTCTGGCCGCGCAGCGGGCTGATACCGTTGCCCACGCGGCCCATCTGTCCCGCCAGCAGGGCGAGGTTAATCAGCGCGTAGGCGTTGTGCGTGCCGTTGGTGTGCTGCGTCATGCCCATGCCCCAGACGAGGCAGGAACCGGTGCGCCCGGCCGGTCCGCCGTACTCGTGCGGGCTGGCGTAGAGCCGCGCCGCGGTCTGGATCTCGGCCAGGGGCACGCCGCAGATGCCTGCCAGCTCAGTCAGCGGCGTAGACTCGACCGCCGCGCGCCAGGCCGTGAACTCCTCGGTGCGCTCTGCGATGAAGGCCGTGTCGGCCAGCCCCTCGTCCAGGATCACGCGCGCCATCGCGTTCAGCAGGGCCACGTCCGTGCCCGGTAGCGGCCGCAGCCAGACCTCCGCCTTGGCGCAGAGGTCGATGCGGCGCGGATTGATCACGATCAGGCGCACGCCCTCGTGGTCGATCGCGCGGCGCATGCGCGAGGCGACAACCGGATGGTTGCTGCTGGGATCGCAGCCCGCCACGATCACGCAGCCCGCGTCTTCGTAATCCTGGTACGAGTTGCTGGTGGCGCCGGAGCCGACCTGTTCGAGCATCGCCTCGACCGAGGGCGAGTGGCAAAGCCGCGTGCAGTGGTCGATATTGTTGGTGCCCATCAGCAGGCGCGTGAACTTCTGCAACACGTAGCCGTCTTCGTTCGTCGCCTTGGCGGAGGCGAAGCAGGCGAAGCGGCCGCGGTTCTCTACTAGCCGTTCGGCGACCAGGTCCAGCGCCTCGTCCCAGCTCGCCGGCTGCAGCACGCCGGCCCTGCGCACCAGCGGCGTGGTCAGGCGATCGGGGTGGTTGACGAAGGTCGTGCCGAAGCGGCCCTTGACGCAGAGCATGCCGTCGCTGCTCTGGTTCTGCGGCTCGTCCAGCACGCGCACGATCTGCCGGCCCTGCACCTGCACCTGCACGCCGCAGCCCACGCCGCAGTAGGGGCAGGTGCTGTGCGTGGTCTGCGGCCGCGCCGGCACGCCGGCCTTCGGCAGCAGGGCGCCCGTGGGGCAGACGGAGACGCACTGGCCACAAGACGTGCAGTTTGACTCGCCGATCGGCCCATCGGCGAAGGCGCCGACGTGCGTCTGCCGCTCGCTGCCCAGCATGGCGATGGCGCCGATGTGTTGCACGTCGTCGCAGGCAACGGCGCAGCGGCCGCAGAGAATGCAGTCGTTCATGTGCAGCGTGAAGAAGGGATTGCTTCCGTCTGGCGTGTCCGCGTGCGGCTGCCGGCGCGGCGCGAAAGTTGGCGCGGCGAGGCCGTGGGCCTGCGCGTGGTGCGCCAGCTCGTTCAGGCCGAAGGCGCCGACCACTGCACGATCGCCGTCGCCCATCGCCAGCGTCAGGTCCAGCACGGTGCGCCGCGTGCGCCGCGCCAGCTCGCCGGCGATGCTGACGCTGAGTCCGTCGCGTGCCGGCAGGGCGCAGGCCGCGACCAGCCCGCGTTGCCCCTCGACCTCGACCAGGCAGGTGCGGCAGGCGCCGATCGCGGGCATGTCCGGGTCTTTGCAGAGGTGCGGCAGATCGACGCCCGCGGCCAGCACCGCGTCGAGCACGCTCGCACTCTCGGCGACGGTGACCGGCCGGCCATCGACGCTCACCTGCATCTCGGTTGCCACAACCATGACTGCCAGCCTCAGAACTCGGCGGCTTGCGCCGGTCGGTTTTCCCCGAACTTCGTTGTCTACGTCCCGCCGCGCGCGAGCGGCCAGTGGCGGATCAGGCTGGTCACCGGGTTCGGCGCCGCCTGCCCCAGGCCACAGAGCGAGGCGAGCCGGATCGTTTCGTTGAGCGCGTCAAGCTGCGCTAGCTCTGTCGCGTCCAGCTCCCTGCCCGCAGCTTGCGCCAGCAGCGCCTCCGTGCGCTGCGTGCCCTCGCGGCAGGGAGTGCACTTGCCGCACGACTCGGCCGCGTTGTAGGCCGTGAGCTGCCTGACGACCTCCAGCGGCGTCAGGGTCTCATCCACGACGGTCATGCCGCCGGCGCCGAGGATCGCGCCGCCTTCATCGAGCGTGCCGGGCCGCAGCGGCAGGTCGAGCAGCCCCTCGGGAATCAGACCGCCCGACGGCCCGCCGGTCACCAGCGCGACGGTGCGGCCGCGCTCGGCGCCGGCAACATCCTCTACGATCTGCCGCAGCGGTGTGCCGAACGGCACTTCCACCAGCCCCGGCCGCGGCACGGCGCCGCTCAGGCAGAGCAGCTTGGTGCCGGGCGCCTGCTCGCTGCCGACGCCGCGAAACCAGGCCGAGCCATGCCGCACGATCAACGGCAGACTCGCGAGCGTCTCCGCGTTGTTGATTACGGTGGGCCTGCCCCAGAGGCCTGCCTCGGCGGGGAAGGGCGGGCGCAGGCGCGGCACCGCCCGCTGTCCCTCGATGCTGTTGAGCAGCACGCTCTCTTCGCCGCAGACGTAGCCGCCCGCGCCGCGCCGGATCTCGATCGGCACGCCTTCGGGTAACAACCCGGCCTCATGTGCCCTGGCTATCGCCAGCTCCAAGCGGCGCGTGGCCAGCTCTGCCTGACCGTTGACATAGAGATAGATGCGCGCAGCCCGCAACGCGTGCGCGGCGATCAGCGTGCCTTCCAGCACGGCGTGCGGGTCGCCCTCGCACAGGTGGCGGTCTTTGTAGACGCCTGGCTCGCCCTCTTCGAGGTTGACCAGCAGGTAGACCTCACCGGGCGCGCGGATCGCCGTTTCCCACTTGCGCGCCGCGGGAAAGTAGGCGCCGCCGCGCCCGAGCAGGCCGGACTCGGCGACGAGTTGAACCACCGCCTGAGGGCTGAGGACGCGCCGCACGCGCTCCCAGGCGGTGTAGCCGCCGGCAGCGCGATACTCCGCCAGCGACTCCGGATCGATCGCGCCGCAGCGCGCCAGCACGCGCCGCTCCTGGCCGCGGAGCCATTGCGCGTGGGCGGCGGTCGCGGCAACCATACCGCCGGCCAGCGCGCCGCCCGTCGCGACCAGGGGGGAGGCGTCGGCGGCGGTCGCATTCAGGGCGAGCAGCGTCGTCGTGCCGTTCGCCAGGCGCAGGCGCACGCTGGGTTGCGCCCAGCAGGCGCCGTCGCAGCCTGTCTCGATCACATCCAGCGCCGTGTCACGCGCCTGGTCGCGCAGCGCGGCCAGCACCGCCCCGGCGCCCAGGGCGCGTCCGCAACTGCCGCCGCCCACCAGCAGGGCCGCGCGTCGCGTCGTGCCGTTCGCGCTTATGGCTTGCGGATGCAGTGCGTCTGAAGACGGCGCCGAGCTGCCGACGCCGGCGTGCCCCGCCATGGCCGGCGGCGCGCCGGCCTCGACCACGGGCGCGACCCCGCAGTTGAAGAAGCAGGCCACCTCCTCGACGGGCGCGCCGCTCTCGCGCTCCTGCCGCAGCAACGCATCCGCGCCGTTCAGCCGGCAGGCGAGGCCGGTGCAAACGCGCCGCAGGCCCGGCGGCGGGGGCGCAAAGCGTAACTCGTTGTAGGTGCCGGCGGCCGCGTGCACTTCCACCGCGGGCACGCGGATCCTGTCGGCGAGCGCCCGCATGCCCTCAGGGGAGACGTATCCCTGCTCGTGTTGCAAGCGATGCAGTCCCGGCAGCAAGAACGATCGCTCGCGCGGCAGGGAGCGCAGCAATCCCTCGAACTCGCGGACCGGGGAAGACATTGTCGCCGCCTCGTGCGTTCTGCGGGCGCGGGCCCCAGCAAAGGTTCAGCGCCTGCCCGCCGAGGCCCAGTTTACACCCGAGCGAGATCGACCGCGCCAGCCGTGAAGTTCGGCAACGCCGAGGCGCTCCGGCAGACTACGGTTTCGAACGACGCCGCAGTCGATCCACCGTCAGGCCGGCCAGCGTGCCGGCGAGGATTCGCCACAGGTGTGACGGTGCGGGCAGCCGCGTAGGGCGGGGACCGTAGCGCGCCGCGGTGTACGCCGCGGCAAGCGCCTGCAGTCCGGCGGCGCGCGGCGAGCGGCGAGCCGTGGCGGCCGCGAACTCATGCGCGGTTTCTCCCGAGGCAGGCGCGCGCACGAACAGTCGCGCCGCGCCGCCGCCGCCGAGCCAGGCGGCGAACGCTGCCCTGCGGGGTTCACGCAGGCGCAATGCCAGCGCGTACGTGGCCGCCAGCGCCACGGCGAGCAGGAGCGCGAAGGCGAGAAGCGGGAGCGAGAGTGAATCTCCGGGCGCCGCCGGCTTTGTCGCGACGGGGGAAGCCTCGGCGCTGGGCGGCTCGACCGGCGGCGAAGCGAGTTGCGGACTGGCGGGCGCCGGCAGGGAACCGAATGCGCCTGATGCCGGTTCTTGGCCCTCGCCCGGCGCGAAGGCCGCCGCGCCGCCGGGCGTGGCGTCGAAGCGTTGCCAGCCGTAACCCTGGAAGTAGACCTCGGTCCAGGCGTGGGCGTCATGCTCGCGCAGGGCGAAGCTGCCGTCGGCGTTGCGCTCGTGCATGACATAACCGACGACGACGCGGGCCGGCACGCCCGTGCTGCGCAGCATCACCGCCAGCGCCGAGGCGAAGTAGTCGCAGTAGCCGCGGCCCGCTTCGA
>DATGEL010000112.1 GCA_035310145.1 Dehalococcoidia bacterium | reverse complement strand
CGGCTGGCGCTGGCACGGCAGATCGCGGCGCTCTACGCGGCGCGGCCGGGCGTGCGCATGATCCTCGTCGGCGGCTCGGTGGCCGCCGGCCGCGCCGACGACTACTCCGACCTCGATATCGCCGTCTACTGGGAGAGCGTGGACACCGACTGGCTGGAGGAGCCGCCGCTGGAGGCGCTGGGCGCCGAGCGCTTCACCTTCGTGCCGGCGGACGAGCACGGCGGCCGCCTGGAGCAGTACTTTCTCGGCACGCTCAAGATCGACGTGGGCAGCATCGCCCTTGCCGCCTGGCGCGAGCGGGTGGACGCCGTGCTCGAACGCGCCGACATCGACCCGGCGAAGCAGAAGGCGCTCTCCGGCTTTCTGGGCGCGGTGCCGCTGCACGGCGCTGCCGAGTGGCGGCTGCGCCACGACCGCATCGCCCGCTATCCGCAGGCGCTGGCCGAGGCGATGGCACGGGCGCACCTCTTCTTCTACCCGCAGTGGGTGCCGCGGCGGCTGGCGCTGGACCGCGGCGAGCTGCCCGGCCTCTACGACCTGCTCTGCGGCATGATCCGCAACCTGCTGGCGCTGCTGGCGGCGGTGAACCGCGTCTACTTCGCCACCGGGCCGGAGTTGAAGTGGACGGCTGAGACGCTGGCCGCCATGCCGAAGACGCCGCCGGCGACGTACGAACGTATCAGCGCCGTGCTCTCGGCACCGAACGATGAGACGCTGGCCGACTTCTACGGCCTGATCGCGGAGACGCTAAGCCTGGTCGAGCACGAGCTGCCCGCCGTGGAAACGCGCCGCACGCACGAAATCCTGGCGCTGGCGCTGCACGCCTCGCCGAGCCCCTTTCCCCCGCCCGTCTGAGGTCTGCGCCGGCGTCTCCGTTGCCGGCCGGGAGAGCGTTTGGCCCGGGCAGCGTCCAGGACGCGACGGGCCGTTCACGAACGGTCCCTACCATACCTCGCTAACTCGCCGCTCCCTGGATCGCTGCACCCAGGATCGCCCCGCCCCTAAGACATGGTTTCAAAACCGGCTCGATCGTCGTGTGCTGCGCGTGCATGACCACCAGAACGCCGGTTTTGAAACCATCTGTTAGTCCCGCCCATGCAGCCGGCGCTGTTCCAGCTCGAGGTCGCCTTCCACCATCATCGCGACAAGCTGCGGGAAGGAGACGGTGGGCTGCCAGCCGAGCGTCTCGCGGGCGCGGCTCGCGTCGCCGCGCAGCAGCTCGACCTCGGTGGGGCGCAGAAAGCGCGGATCCGCCGTCACGTACCGTTCCCAGCCGTCCAGCCCCGCGGCGGTGAACGCCGCCTCAACGAACTCGCGCACCGAGTGCGTTTCGCCCGTGGCGATCACGAAGTCGTCGGGCCGCTCCTGTTGCAGCATCAGCCACATGGCGCGCACATAGTCGCCGGCGAAGCCCCAGTCGCGCCGCGAATCCAGGTTGCCCAGCGCCAGCTCGTGCTGCACGCCCAGCTTGATCCGCGCCACCGCGTTCGTGACTTTGCGTGTGACGAACTCCAGCCCGCGGCGCGGCGACTCGTGGTTGAAGAGGATGCCGTTGACGGCATACAGGCCGTACGCCTCGCGGTAGTTGACGGTGATGTGGTGGCCGAAGGCCTTGGCCGCGCCGTAGGGGCTGCGGGGGTTGAACGGCGTCTTCTCGTTCTGCGGCGTCTCGCGCACCTTGCCGAACATCTCGCTGGACGACGCCTGGTAGAAGCGGATGCCCTTGGGGTCGAGCAGACGGATGGCCTCCAGCATGCGGGTGACGCCGATGGCGGTGAATTCGCCGGTAAGGACCGGCTGCTTCCAACTGGTCGGCACGAAGCTCATGGCGGCGAGGTTGTACACTTCCTGCGGCCGCACCTGCCGCAGCACGTCGATGAGCGAGAGCTGGTCGAGCAGGTCGGCCTGATGCAGGCTCAGCCGCCCCGTCAGATGGGCGATGCGGTCGAAGTTCTCGGTGCTGGATCGGCGAACGACGCCGTGGACCTCGTAGCCCTGGGCCAGCAGCCACTCGGCCAGGTAGCTGCCGTCCTGGCCGGTGATCCCCGTGATAAGCGCACGTTTCATCCCGTCTCCTCATGTGTCTGATCGACGCGCCGACTCCTCCGGCGCTATAAGCGCACGTTTCATCCCGTCTCCTCATGTGTCTGATCGACGCGC
>DATGEL010000111.1 GCA_035310145.1 Dehalococcoidia bacterium | reverse complement strand
CGCGTCGGGCCAGAGCGCAGCGTAACGGTGCTCGATGGGCGCTGGGCGCCCACGTCAGACCGAGACTTCCCATGCGGACGCGGCGTTCTTCGGATCGCCGCGAAACGGCGCTGTTGAAGCAAAGCGGGGTTAGGCGCGCCGAGCGGTTTCAGAGCAGCGGCGTCATCGTGCGCTGCGGCGGCCCGCCCGTGACCGTAATCTGGCCGTCGTCGTGCACGTAGAGGTCGACCTCGCTGCGCACGCCGAACTCGGGCAGATAGATGCCCGGCTCGATCGAGAAGCAGGTGCGCGTCAGCACCTGCCGCTCGTCGTGCGACTCGAAGTTGTCCATGTTGGCGCCGTCGCCGTGCACCTCTTCGCCGATGCTGTGGCCGGTGCGGTGCACGAAGTACTCGCCGAAGCCCGCGTCCTCGATCACCGCCCGTGCGGCGTCGTCGACCTCGTAGCCGTGCAGCGTCGCGCCTGCCGCCATGCGCCGGCGTACCAGCTCGATCGCGGCGTCTCGCGCGGCGGCCACGGCAGCGAAGACCTCAGCCTGGCGCGGCGGCACGGCCGCACCGGCGTAGGCCATCCAGGTGTGGTCGGCGTACACGGCGTCGGGCTGCCTCAGCTTGCCCCAAAAGTCGATCAGCACCACGTCACCCGCGAGGATCGGCGTGGCGTTGTCCGCGGTCGGCAGGTAGTGCGGGTTGCTGGCGTTGGCGTTGGTGGCGACGATCGGCGGGTCGTCGGCCTCGATGCCGTCCGCGGCGAAGTCGGCCCACATGATCTGCTGGACCTCGTAGTCGGTCGGCGTGGCGCCGGCGCGCAGCCGCTCGCCGATGTAGGCGAAGGCGTGGTCCTTCGCCCGCATGATCGCTTCGGACGCGGCGAGATGGCTCTGGAGCTGCGCCTCGCTCCAGCGGGCGACGGCGTACTGCACCAGGTCGGCGGAGCTGACGACCTCTTTGCCCAGCGAGCGCAGCAGCTCGACCGTGCCGGCGTCCACGCGCGAGACATACGGAATCGTGTTGCGCGGCGAGTATTCGGCGGCGATACGCGTGGCGCCATCGAGCAGGGCGGCGATGCCGGCCTCGCGCTCCTGCCAGGAACGGTAGACGCGCATCGCTCCCGGCAGGCCGTCCAGCGCGTGCGGCTCCAGGGCGCTGACCAGCCCGCGCGGCTCGCCCTGCGCCGGCGCGAAGTAGTACCAGCGCCGCGTCACGATCTGCGTGCGCAGCCCCAGCGCCTGATAGGCGATCGGGTTGGAGCGGCGGAAGTCGCAGAACAGCCAGCCGTCGAGGCCGCGCTCCGCCAGCAGCCGCTGGATCTCGGGAATCTGCACGACGGTAACCCTCGCGGCCGACAGAAGGGGCCGGCGGTGTTGCGCTCCAGTATAGCCGCCGGGGTTGCGAGCGCGGCCATCGGCCCTCACCCCCTTCCCCCTCGCCCAGGATTGGGCGAGGGGCGATCGTGCGCAGCACGACTCAGACGGCGTCTGGTTAACCGTATGGGTCACGGTACGCTCACGGCTGGATCGTCTCCTCCCCTCCAGGATTGGGGGAAGGAGAGACGAGAGGTTGAGGGCCGAACGGCCGCGCTCAGGACGCTGCCGGCAGCGCCTCCGGGAAGACGCGGCCCCAGTCGTCGGGCGTCAGGATCGGCCGCAGCCGCTCCTCCAGCTGCGGCGTGAGGGCAACCGGCGAAAGCTCCAGCTCGTAGCGTTGCGCCTGCGTGCAGAGCACGAGGTGGACCTCGTCCTTGCCCGGCGCGGCCGTGAGCGCCTGCACCAGCTCGTTCAGCCGCCGGCGGTCGTCCGCCTCGTCGTCCGGACGCTCGGTGATCTCGATGCGCACGAGAAAGCGCGGCGGCGGCCCGGCCGGAAGCCCACTGCCGGTGCCGTTCTTGTAGCCATTCCCATTACCATTGCCGTTGCGCCCGCGGCCGTTGCCGTTCCCGTTGCGATAGCCGTTCGTCTGCTCCGGCGGGCGGCCGGGGGCCAGCCGGTTCACTTCGGCGACGGTCTCGCGCATTTCGGCCGGGACGCCGCCCTCCGCGTGCGGGTCGAACGCGGTGGCGTTCACGACTGCCACGTCGAGCCGGTCGTCGCGCAGGCGGATGCGCGCCGTGAGGCGCACGATCTGGCCCTCGACCCACAGCTCGCGCTGCTGCTCGTAGGTGTCGGGCCAGACGGTGATCTCCACCTGGCCGGTGAGGTCTTCGAGCGTGGCGGCGCAGAAGCCGCGGCCGGCCTTGGTCAAGAGCGGCCGCACCGCAACGACGATGCCCGCAAGGCGCGCCTCGCGCCCCGCGCTCTCCGCGCTGATCTCGGTGATCAGCATATCCACCTGCGACGCCAGCGCGACGGAAGCGGCTTTGAACGGGTGCTCGGAAACGTAGACGCCGAGCAGCTCCTTCTCGTATGCCAGCAGCTCCTTCGCCTGCAGCGAGGGCGTGGTCAGCAGCTCGAGCTGCGGCAGCGGCGCATCGGCGCTTTCGCCGAACATGTCGAACATCGTCGTCTGGCCCGCGTCGCGCAGCTTCTGCTCGCGCTGCACGAGGCTCACGATGCGGTCGATGTTGAACAGCAGCGTGCTGCGGTACTGCTCCCGCTCCATGCCGGCATCGGCGGCGAAGCAGTCGAGGGCGCCGGCCTTGATCAGGCTCTCCAGCATGCGCTTGTTCGCGTTTTTCAAGTTCGCGCGGCGGCAGAACTCTTCCAGCGAAGCGAAGGGGCCGTTCTGCGTGCGCTCCTCGATCAGCGCCTCGATCGCGCCGGAACCGACGTTCTTGATCGAGGAGAGGCCGAAGCGAATGCCGGTGCGTTCGTCCGCCACCGTGTCGATACGGAAGGTCACGTCGCTGCGGTTCACGTCCGGCGGCAGCATCACAAGGTCGAGGCGGGCGCACTCGGCCGCGGCGGCGGCGACGCGCTCGGCGAAGCCGGCGGGGTGGTTATCCGCCAACTGCAGCACGGCAGTCATGTATTCGGCGGCGTAGTTCGCCTTCAGATAGGCCGTCTGGTAGGAGATCGTGCCGTAGCAGGTGGCGTGCGCCTTGTTGAAGGCATAGCCGGCGAAGGGCTCGATCAGGTCGAAGATGCGGTCGGCGTCGGCCTGGGTGTAGCCCTTCTCCACGGCGCCGGCGCGGAAGTGGTCGCGCTCGGCGCGCATCTTCTCCGCGATCTTCTTGCCCATCGCCTTGCGCATGATGTCGGCCTGGCCCAGCGTGTAGCCGCCGAACTTCTGCGCGATCAGCAGCACCTGGTCCTGGTAGACGATGATGCCGTAGGTCTCGTCCAGGATCTCCGCCAGGTCCGGGTGCGGGTACTTCACCGGCTCGATGCCGTGCTTCGAGCGGCAGTAGGCGGGGATATGCGCCATCGGACCGGGGCGGTAGAGCGCGACCATCGCCGACAGCTCGGCGATCGACTCCGGACGCAGCTCCTGAATGTGCCGCCGCATCGGCGCCGATTCGAGCTGGAAGACGCCGAACGTCTCGCCCTGCTTCAGCATCTCGTAGGTCTTCGGGTCGCCGTCGGGCAGCTCGCTCAGCACCAGGTCGAGGCCGCGCGTCTCGCTGATCAGCTCGATCGCCTTGCCGAGGATGGTGAGGTTCGAGAGGCCGAGGAAGTCCATCTTCAGCAGGCCGATCTCGGCCACCGTGTTCATGTCCCAGCAGACCATCGGCAGCGATTGATCGTCGCCGCGCGCCGGCTTCTGCAGCGGCACATGCTCGACCAGCGGGTCTTTGGCGATCACCACGCCGGCCGCGTGCGTGCTGGCGTGCCGCGCGATCCCTTCGACCTCACGCGACGTGTCGATCAGCCGCTTCACCACCGGGTCGCCATCGTAGCGCTGGCGCAGCTCCTGGCTCTCGTTGAGGGCGCGCTCGATCGTCATGTGCAGCGCGGGGGGCACGAGGCGCGCGAGGCGGTCGGTATCGCCCGGCGCCATGCCCAGGGCGCGGCCCACATCGCGGATCGCCGCCTTGGCGCCGAGCGTCCCGTAGGTGATGATCTGCGCCACGCGGTCGTGGCCAAAACGGTCGGCGACGTACTTGATCAACTCGCCGCGACGATCGTCGGCGATGTCCATATCGATGTCGGGCATCTCGCGCCGCTCGCGGTTCAAGAAGCGCTCGAACACGAGCCGGTGCTTGATCGGGTCGATCTCGGTGATGCCGGTGCAGTAGAGAATGATGCTCGCCGCGGCCGAGCCGCGCACGCCGAAGGGGATGCGGTGCGTTCGCGCGTACTGCGCGAACTCGCGCACGAGCAAGATGTAGGCCGGAAAGCCCGTCTCTTCGACGACGTCCAGCTCGTATTCGAGCCGCTTGCGTACCGTCTCGTTTGCGTCGGGGTAGAGCCGCGCCAGCCCCTCCCAGGAGAGCTTGGCCAGATACTGCATCGGATTGAGATCGTCGGGCAACTCGGGGTCGGGCAGGTTCAGGCGTCCGAACTCCAGCTCGTAGCTCTCGACGCTCTCCGCGACCTTCCAGGTGTTGGAGACGACTTCGGGCAACTCAGGGAAGAGCGCGGTCATCTCGTCTTCGGACTTGATGTAGTAGCTGCCGCCCTCCATGCGCATGCGCTTGGGGTCGTTGACGGTCGAGTTGGTGCCGATACAGAGCAGGATGTCGTGCGCCTCGGCGTCGCCCGGCGCCGTGTAGTGCGAGTCGTTTGTGACGACGACCGGAAGGCCGAGTTCCTTGCCCAGCGCGACCAGTTCGGGATTCAGACGGGAAAACTGCTCGTCGCCGTGCTCCTGGATCTCGATGTAGTAGTTGCCGTCGAAGACCTCGCGGTACCAGCGGATCGCGGCGATCGCGTCGTCGCGGCGGCCGTCCTGCAATGCGCGGTGGACTTCGCTTGAGGGGCAGCCGGAGAGTGCAAGCAGGCCGCCGGCATGCTTTTCGAACAGCTCGCGGTCCATGCGCGGCTTGTAGTAGTAGCCTTCGAGGTTCGCCGCGCTGGAGAGGGCGAGCAGGTTCTTGAAGCCCTGCAGGTTGCGGGCGATCAGCGTGAGGTGAAAGGGCGACTTTTCCCGCGGCTCGCGCGAGAGGCGCGAGCCGGGCGCGACGTAGGCCTCGATGCCGATCAGCGGCTTGATACCGCGTTTGCGCGCTGCCTTGTAGAAGTCGATCGCGCCGTAGAGGTTGCCGTGGTCGGTGATCGCGGCGGCCTCCTGCCCGATCGCCTTGACGCGATCGAGCGCCGGCTCGATCCGCGCCAGACCGTCGAGCAGCGAGAACTCGGTGTGCAGGTGTAAATGCGTAAACAATTGATCAGTTCCGTGCGGTGTGGGATGTCTTCACTATAGCCGTAAGCCTGCCCGCCTGCGCCTCGATTTTACGGCAAGCGCCACCCTGCCGGACGCTGCGCTACGATGGAGGCGAGTGGAAGAGACCGTGATGGCGCTTCGACGAGTGGACGCCGAAGAACCGAAGCCGGATGGGGAGCGAGCAATGACCGCCGAGCCCGAGCCGGCAGACGACCGCTACGACGAGCTGTACGAACGCTACGCCAGGCCGCTCGAAGCGGATCACTGGGGCGAGTTCATCATCATCGCGCCCGACGGCGGCTACGTGCTGGGCGACTCGCGGCTAAAGGTACTGGCAAGTGCGAGCACGACTCTTGGGCGCGGGCACTTTATGTATCGGATCGGTACCAGATGTATCGAATCGGTACCAGGTACGTGGGCGAAGTACTGCTGAGTAGCGCCGCAGGAAGGCTGGACCTCACTCGTGGGTCGGAGGAGAACGGTACCAGTAGCCCAGCATCCGTTTGAGGAGACCACAGGATGGCACAATCGAGATTGCCGACACGTGAGGAGATGGACGATCGGTACGATCGTTTCGTCAGACTGCTGGAGCAAGAGCATTGGGGAGAGTTCGTGGCCGTGTCCGCCGAAGGAAATGTGCTGCTCAGTGATTCGCTGCTGCAAGCGGTACGTGACGCTCGTGATCGGCTTGACCCAGACAGCATCGTGTTTAAAGTCGGTGAACGTGCAGTCGGACACATCAGATGAATGGACGACCTCTCGTCAGTAACATCTATCCGTATGTGCCGGTCACGTTCATGATGGCAGGAGAGATGTATTAGGTGCAGGCGCTCATCGACACTGGTTTCGATGGTGAGCTGGTGGTCCCGGAGCACCTAATTCGTCCCATAGGTGAAGAGATACCCACAACCTGGCGATTGGCCGATGGCTCGGAACTGGCGATCGCGGCATATGAGGCAGAAATCCGGCTCGGGCATCTCGCGCCAATCGTCGGTCTCGTCTTACCCATGGGCGGCGAATCGTTGGTTGGACGGGGTATCATCGACTATTTCTCGGTCACGTTTGACCACGGCCACCGTGTCACTGTGCAGGAGTAGTTCTGCGACGGGGCACAATCACACCAGCGCCGGCCGGCGATCCTGCCAGGGCGCTGCCTGCTCGAACGCGGCGGCGGCGCGGAGCACGCCCGCGTCGTCGTGGCGGCGGCCGACGATCTGCAGGCCGATCGGCAGGCCGTCGTCGCTGAAGCCGCAGGGCACCGTGATCGCCGGCTGGCCGGTGAGGTTGAAGGGATAGGTCAGCAGCCAGCCGAGGAACGGGTTGATCGGCGCCCCGTCGATCGCGCTCGGGCCGGGCGCGCTGCCGGGGTGCGGGAAGGCCGGCGTCAGCAGCGTCGGCGTGAGCAGCAGGTCGTAGCGCTGCATGAACGCCATCGCCCGCTGGTACAGCTCGCCCCGGCGGATCACCAGCGCCTCGTAGTAGTCGAACGGGCCGAGCTGCTCGCCTTCGTCCAGGAAGGCGAGCAGCGACGGATCGACCTCGTCGCGGCCCACTCTGGTCAGGATCATCGTCTTCGCCGCATAGCCCATCTGCGCCCGCCAGATCGTCAGGCACACCTCCTCCGCGCCGGCGAGATCGGGCGCCGCTTCCTCGAGCTGGGCGCCGAGCGTTCCGGCGAAGCGCTGCAGCGCCCGCTCGAACGGGCCGCGCACGCGCGAATCGAGCGGACCGAGGCCGAGGTCGTGACTGAAGGCGACGCGCAGGCCGCGCACCGACGGCTCGCGCAGCGCCTCCACGTAATCGACGCCGGTTTCGTCGATCGAGTAGGCATCGGTAGCACTCGGCCCGGCGATCGTGTTCAGCATCAGCGCCGCGTCGGCCACGCCGCGGGCGATCGGGCCGTTGTGCGTGAGCGGCGAGAAGCCGCCGGACATGGGATAGACCGGCACGCGGCCGTACGAGGGCTTGAGGCCGACCACCCCGCACAGGCTCGCCGGTATGCGGATCGAGCCGGCGCCGTCGCTGCCGTCCGCGATCGGGCAGAGACCCGCCGCCACGGCCGCCGCCGCGCCGCCGCTGGAGCCGCCGCAGACGTGCGTCAGTTTCCAGGGGTTGTTGGTCGTGCCCGAGAGCGGGCTTTCCGTGACGCCCTTGTTGCCCAGCTCGGGCGTGGTGGTCTTGCCGAGGAAGATGCCGCCCGCCGCCAGCAGCCGCTCGGCGACGACGGCGTTCTGTTCGGGCACGAAGTCGGCGAAGGCGCGCGAGCCGCGCATCGTCTTCACGCCGGCGGTGAAGGTCAGGTCTTTGAGCGTGAAGGGCACGCCGTGCAGCGGGCCGAGCGCGTCGCCGCGCAGCACGGCGGCTTCGGCCACCCTGGCCTCGGCCCGCGCTTCGTCGGCCCGCACGATCGTGAAAGCGTTCAGCTTCGGCTCGACGCGCCCGATCCGCTCCAGCAGCGCCTCGACGATCTCCACGGGCGAGAGCCGGCGCGAGCGGATCGCGGCGGCCAGCTCGGCGGCGCCCAGGTAGCAGAGGTCCGTGCGCGCGTCGCGCTGCTCGGTGGTCATCGCATCCTCCTCGCGCCGGCCGTGGCCGGGCGGCCGCGCTCAATTCTACTGCGCCGCGCCGGCCGCGGAAGCCCGACCGCCGTGCCGCGCACAGTCAACGGAGGCGGCGCCAGGCGCCGCCTCCGTTCAGCCATGGTTGGCAGAGTGCCCCGAATCAGTCGAGCCGCTCGATGATCGTGCCGGTGCCCAGGCCGCCGCCGCAGCACATCGTCTGCAGGCCGTAGCGCGTGCCGCTGCGTTCCAGCTCGTAGAGCAGCGAGGTCATCAGCCGGGCGCCGGTGCAGCCGAGCGGATGGCCCAGGGCGATCGCGCCGCCGTTGACGTTGACCTTCTCCATGTCTGGATGCAGTTCCTTCTCCCAGGCGAGCACGACCGGCGCGAACGCCTCGTTGATCTCCACGCGGTCGATCTGGTCGAGCTTGAGGCCGGCGCGCTTGAGCACATCTTCCGTGGCGCCGATCGGGCCGGTGAGCATCAGCTCGGGGTCGGAGCCGACCACCGTCTGCGCGACGATGCGCGCCCGCGGCTTCACGCCCAGCTCCTTCGCCTTCTCCGCCGACATCAGCAACACGGCCGCGGCGCCGTCGGTGATCTGGCTGGAGTTGCCGGCGTGCAGCACGCCGTCCTCCGCGAAGGACGGCTTCAGCGCCGCCAATGTCTCCGGCGTGGTGCCGGGGCGGATGCCCTCGTCGTCCGTGTACGGTTCCGCTTTGCCCTCGCGGTTGATCGGCACCGGCACGATCTCGGCGGCGAACTTGCCCTCGGCGCGGGCGATGGCGGCGCGCTGCTGGCTGCGGGCGCCGAAGCGGTCGCAGTCCTCGCGGCTGATCCGCCACTGCTTCGCGATCTTCTCCGCCGAGATGCCCTGGCTGGTCAGCTCGTACTGCTCGAGGATCTCCGGCGTGAACGGCTGCTGGCCGGGCATACTCGCCACGGAGCTGCCCATCGGCACACGGCTCATGCTCTCCACGCCGCCGGCGATGGCGATGTCGCAGACGCCGCTGGTGATCAGGTTGGCGGCGAAGTGCAGCGCCTGCTGGCTGGAGCCGCACTGCAGGTCAACCGAGGTCGCGGGAATCGTGTAGGGGAAGCCGGCCGCCAGCATGGCGTTGCGGCCGACGTTGACACCCTGTTCGCCCACCTGCGAGACGCAGCCGAAGACGATGTACTCGACCTGCTCCTTCTTGAGCCCCGCGCGCTCGACCACCTCGCTGAGCACGGTCGAGCCGAGCGTCACGGGATGCACGCCGCTGAGGCTGCCGTTGCGCTTGCCCATGCCGGTGCGAACCGCGCTCACGATCACGACGTCAGACATGTTGTTCCTTCTTTCCGCCGCAGCGGTTGCTATAAAAACTGTGGCGACACCTCGATTGTAAAGCAGAGGCGGGTTCCAACGGCAAGCGCCGCTAGAGCCTGTTATGAACTTCGCCGCACTTACCACGCTGCGAATGATCGAATAGTCCCGCGTACGGCGGAGTCTTGGCCCCTGGCTGAGGAGCGGCCATGGCTCGAAGCCTGCGCAGCGGTCGCCAATGGGTGTCGTGTCGCAGGTGACCGCGTGTTTCGACCGCCAAGTGGGAATCCGAGTGCATAACAGCCGCTAGCCGTGCTTGCCGGGGTCGGGCTCACCTTCCGGCTGAATCGTCGGGTCGCCGCTCGCCGGCCGCAGCGCGAGCAGCCCGGCCGTGAGCAGCACGGCGAGACAGGTGCCGATGATCGCGTAAATCACGTTGCTGCTGGTCATGCGTCCACCCGGCGCCGGTTGAATCGCGGCTAACGTCGCTCAAGCTTACGCCGATCGTTCGCGCGGCGGTCAAGCCGTGAGCAGGCGTACGAGCCAGCGCCATGCCCTGTGCTACCGTGAACGCAGCCGCCGGCGATCGCCGGCGACGCCGGCCTCGCATCGCTCGTCTGCGCCCGGCGGAGGTGCACATGGCGCGCATCGTGGCTCTCGGCACCGCGGTGCCGCCCTACCACCTCGACGCCGCGGCCTTTCAAGCCGCCGCGATGAGCGCCTTCGCCGCCAACGGCGCCGACCCGCGGCTGCTGGCGCGCATGGCCGCACACTGCGGCGTGCGCGAGCGTTACATCGCCGCGCCGGTCGAGACGGTGCTTGTGCCGCGGCCGCTGGACGAACGCAATCGCGCCTACACCGCCGCAGCCGATGAGCTGGGCGAAGGCGTTGCGCGGGCCGCGCTTGCAGCGGCCGGTGTTGCGCCCGCCGAGGTCGATCTGATCGTCAGCGTCTCCTGCACGGGCTATCTGCTGCCTTCGCTCGACGCGCGGCTGGCGGCGCCGCTTGGCCTGCGGCCCGATGTGCGCCGCCTGCCGATCACGGAGCTGGGTTGCCTGGCCGGAGCGGCGGCGCTGGCGCGCACCGTCGAGCTGTTGCACGCGCCGGGCCTGCGCACGGCGCTGGTCGTGGCCGCCGAGTTTCCCTCGCTCACGTTCCAGCCCGGCGACGCCTCGATGGACAACCTCGTCTCCACGCTCGTCTTCGCGGACGGCGCCGCTGCGGCCGTGCTGCGCGTGGACGACGGCCCCGGCTTTGAAATCGTTGCTACGGCGAGCCGCATCCTGCCCGGCACACTGGACGAGATGGGCTTCGAGCTGCGCGAGGGCGGCTTCTACGTGGTGCTGAGCAAGGACGTGCCCGCGCTGCTGGCCGAGCCGTTCGCGGAGGCGACGGCGCAACTGCTGGCGAAGAGCCAGCTAGCGACACGCGATCTCGGCTTCGCCTGCATTCATCCCGGCGGGCCCAAGATCCTGCGCGCGGTCGATGCGGCGCTCGGCGTGGAAGGGCTGACGGCGCCCTCGTGGCAGGTGCTGGAGCGCTTCGGCAACCAGTCGTCGGCTTCGGTGCTGTTCATCCTCGACTACTTGCAGCGCTGCGCCCCGCCGGCCGATGGCTCGTTCGGTCTGCTCGCCGGCTTCGGCCCCGGCCTCTCGCTGGAGCTGGCGCTGCTGCGGTTCCGCGCCTGATGCGGCGCTGGGACCGGCCCTACGTGCTGCTCGTGCTGCTCTGCGCGGCGCAGCGATCGGCCGAGCTGCTGATCTCGCGGCGGAACCTGCGCCGCTCGGCGGCGCCACTGGGCACGGCCGGCCGGCGAACGTTCCCGCTGATGGCGGCGCTGCACGTCGCGCTGTTTGTCGCGCCGCTGGCTGAGCGCCGCCTGCGGCCGCGGCGCGATCGGCCCGCTCTCGCCGTGCCGGCGCTGGCGCTGCTGGCGGCGGCGACGGCGCTGCGGCTCTGGGTGATCCGCTCGCTGGGCGACGGCTGGAACGTGCGCGCGACCGTGCCCGCGGACCTCACTCCGGTCGATTCGGGGCCGTACCGGCTGATTCGCCACCCGAACTACGTCGCCGTGGCGGCGGAGATGGCGGCGCTGCCGCTGACGGGCACGGCGCCGCTTTCGGCGGCGGCGCTGAGCGCGGCGAACGCGCTGGTGCTGGCGCAGCGGATTCGCGCCGAAGAGCGGCTGCTGGCGCAGATTCCCGGCTACAGCGAGCGCATGGGCGACAAGCCGCGCTTCCTGCCGCGGCTGCCGTCGCGTCACCTTGCCGTTCAGGTCCGTGCGGGCGGCGCCGATGTCTCAAGGTAATCGTTGCCGCTGAGTGGCTGGCCCTCGGCGAAGCGGCCGAAGCAGAAGGGCGCGATCGCGCAGGTGCGGGCGGCGCCTTCCGTCACCAGCTCGGCCATGCAGGCGCCGACCGCGGGCGACTTCTTGAAACCGGTGCCGCTGAAGCCGGCGGCGATGTAGAGGCCGCCCACACCCGGCGCCCGGTCGAGGATCGCCTTGCCGTCCGGACTCATGTCGTAGACGCCGGCGTGGCCCGTCTCGTATGCCGCCTCGCGCATCTCCGGCAGGCGCCGCGCTACCCGGGCCAGCGACTCTTCGATGAAGCCGGGCGCGTTGCGCTCGTCGTAGTTGTCCAGATCGGCGACGACCTCGTAGTCGCGCCGGCCGGTGCCCACGGCGCTGAGCAGGCCCGCATGCGGGCGGAAGTAGCAGCCGGCGGCGTTGTCCATGAAGACCATGTGCTCGTCGCCGAACGACGCGGGGCGGCGCACGAAGGCCAGCTCGGCGCGGCGCGGCGTGATCGGCAGATCAACGTCCGCGCCCTTGAGCAGGGCCACCGACCACGGCCCGGCGACGATCACGACCGCATCGGCGTCCACCGGCCCGGCGGAGGTCTCCACGCCGGTCACGCGCTCGCCGGCCACGCGGATGCCGGTGACGGCCACACCCTCGCGCAGGGTCACGCCGAGATCGACGGCGCGGCGCATGAAGGCCTCGGCGGTCTTGCGCCCGTCGGCGAAGCCGGACTCCGGCTCATAGGCGCCGAGGCCGATGCCTTCGATCGAGGCGTGCGGCTGCAGCTCGCGGATCTCGCCGGGCGAGACGAGGCGCGTGTTCACGCCGACGCCCTGCAGCATGGCCACGTTCTGGCGCAGCCGCTCGGCGTTCTCCGGCGAGACGACCATCAGGTAGCCGGTCTGGCGGAAGCCGCAGTCGCCGCCGACCAGGTCGGCCCAGTGCTGGAAGTACGGTAGGCTGGCGAGTGCCAGCCGCGCCTGGTGCGGGTCGGTGTAGTGCATACGCACGAGGGCGCCGGACTTGCGCGTGTTGCCGGAGGCCACCCAGCGCCGCTCGATCACCGTCACCCGGCCCGCGCCAAGCCGCGCCAGGTGAAAGGCGGTGCTGGCGCCGACGACGACGGCGCCCACCACGATCACGTCCGTCTTTTCGGCCATCGCCCGGCTCCTCGCGGTGCGGTAAGCATGTCGCCCGCTGGCGACATCGTATGCCCTGTGCCTGACCACCGCGAGCGGAGGACCGTCTGCGCTGTGCTACGATCCGCATGCAGCGGAAGGATGCAGGCGATGACCGCGATTCACGACCGGCCGGGGGCCGCGCCGGAGCCGGCGCCCGCCTACGGCGCCATGCCCGACAGCGACGGCGCCAACTTCTACCGTGAAGACTTCAACCTCGGCCGTGCCCTACGCCGGTACCTGACGCCGGCGGAGTTCGCCCACGCCGAGCGTATCCTCACGGACGCCGGCGAGGCGGCCGGGGGCGAGCTGAACCGGCTGGCGATGATTGCCGACAAGAACCCGCCGCAGCTCGTGCGGTACGACCGCCGCGGGCAGCGCGTGGACCGCGTGGAGAAGCACCCGGCCTACCGCGAGATGGAGCGCATCGCCTTCGAGCGCTTCGCCCTGGCCGCCGTCTCGCACCGCGACGGTGCATTGGGCTGGCCGGGCCGCATGCCGGCGGTGATGAAGTATGCGCTCTCCTACGTGCTGATCCAGGCGGAGTTCGGCCTCTTTTGCCCGGTGAACATGACCGACTCGCTGGCCCGCACGCTCGACCTGTTCGCCGACGACGATCTGAAGCAACAGTTTCTCCCGCGGCTCACCGCGCTGGACCTTGATTCGCTCTGGCAGGGCGCGCAGTTCCTGACCGAAAAGGAGGGCGGCTCGGACGTCGGCGCCTCACGCACCGTCGCGCGGCGGGATGGCGATGGCTGGCGGCTGTACGGCGACAAGTGGTTCTGTTCCAACGCCGGCGCCGACGTGATCCTGACGCTGGCACGGCCCGAGGGCGCCCCGACGGGCACGAAGGGGCTGGGCCTGTTCCTGGTGCCGGCCGTGCTGCCCGACGGCAGGCAGAACGCCTTCACGATCAACCGGCTGAAGGACAAGCTCGGCTCGCGCTCGATGGCCTCGGGCGAGTACACGTTTCAGGGCGCGCTGGCCTACCAGGTCGGGCCGCTGGAGCGCGGCTTCAAGCAGATGATGGAGATGGTCAGCGCCTCACGCCTCTCCAATGCCATGCGCGCGGCGGCGATGATGCGCCGTTCGTACTTCGAGGCGCTGGTGCACGCCCGCGGCCGCGTCGCCTTCGGCAAACCGCTGGCCGAGCTGCCGCTGATGCGGGAGAAGCTGCTGGAGCTGCTGCTCGACAGCGAGACGGCGCTGGCCGTTGTCCTGCAGGCCGGCGCCGCGCTCGGCCGCGCCGACACCGGCTCGGCGTTCGACGCGCGGCTGATCCGCATCCTCACGCCGCTGGCCAAGTGGTACCTGTGCAAGCGCGCCCGCTACGTCACGGCCGAGGCGATGGAGGTGCGCGGCGGCAACGGCTACATCGAGGACTGGGTGAACGCCCGCCTCGTGCGCGACAGCCACCTCGGCTCGATCTGGGAGGGTTCTAGCAACGTCATCCTGCTCGACATCGCCCGGGCGATGTCGAAAGAACAGGCGCACACCGCGCTGCTTCAGGACATCGAGCAGCGCGTCGACGGCTGCCGGGTGGCCGAGCTGGCGGGCGCGGCAGGCAGCGTGCGCGACGCGACGGTGCGGCTGCGCCAGTGGATCGAGCGCTGGCACGCGCTGGACCCGGCGGGGCGCGAGCTGGCGCTGGACGGTATCGCGCGCAAGCTCTTTCACCTCAACGCCGCGGCGCTGCTGCTGGAAGAAGCGGACGTGGACGCGGCGGCGGGCCGCGGCTTCCGCAAGCTGCTGCTCGCCGCCCGCTACCTGCGGGCAAACCTGCGTTCGGGCGGCGAGGAGGAACTCGCCGCGCCGGACACGACGGCGCTCGCCTGGTTCGAGCCACTGATCCGCGGGGGCAATGTGCCGGCGCGGGCGGCCGCGCCGCTGCTCGCCGGCGTGGCCGGCTGAACGCCGTGCTTGCCCGCTTGCCGATGGGTTCAACAGACAGCAAGAGGGAGCGGCATTGCCGCTCCCTCTTGCTGCGTCTCACGGCACCCCGCCGAACCGTGAGATTACGCAGCTAGTATTGCGGGCGGCTCGCGCGGCGCTCATCACCCATAGGGAGTAGATTGCCGCGGCCGGAAGGCGGCCGCACCGCCGCCACGATCAGGACGGCCGTGCCTCGGCGGCGCTGGTAGCTGGCTGCGCTTCGGCGAGCGTCTTGCGGGTGACGGGCGCGTTCTTCGGGTCGAAGACTACCGTGGTCTGGTCCGGGAACTCCCGCTCCCAGGTATCCATCAACACCAACGCCTCTGCCGCTGTGCGCGTTTGCGAGACGCCGGTGATGTGCTGTGGGGCGTCCTTGAAACGGACCAGCGTGTACCACATGGATGCGTGCTCCTGGTAGGTTCGGCCCGGTCTGGCCGGGTGTGCCGGTTGGGGCCCCAGCTCTGCCTCCATGCTACGCCGGCCCACTTGCCACGCCTATACCGCGCCCAGCAACGCAGCGGGTTGGATCGATCGCGCCCGCGCTCCTCCGGCTGGTAGACACCCGAGCGACGAGCGAGTTAGCGGTTCGGCGGCTCGTTACTTGCCACGGCGTAGTGGAGGAACAGCTCATCGGTGGCCTCGTCGTGCAGCGCCTGCAGGAAGCGCAGCCGCGGCATCGTCTCGCGGCCAAACGGCTCGCCTTCCAGGATCGTCAGGTTCTCTTTACCGCCGACAAGCCAGGGCGCGAAGGTCAGGAACAGCTCATCCACTACACCGGCCCGCAGCAGCGTCTGGTTGATCGTCGGTCCGCCTTCGCACAGCAGCCGGCGCACACCCAGCTCCCGCCCGATCGCCCGCACGATCGCGGCGCCGTTCTCCCGCTCGTCCGGCACGACGATCAGGCGCCGGCCCGTCGCCCGGATCGCGGCGCGCTGGCGTTCCGTCGCCGCCTCGGTGACGACAACGGCGCCTTCGAACTTCGCCGAGGTGAAGAAGGGCGCGTCCAGCGGCAGCGCGCCGCGGCGGCTGACGATGACGCCGATCGGCTGCTCCGCCTGACCGCGCTGCCGGCGCCGGGCGAGCAGGGCCGCGTCGCGCATCAGCGGCGAGGAGCCGCTGATGCGCAGCGTCGCCGCGCCGTTCAGCACGGCATCGGCGTGCGAGCGCAGCTCCTGCATCATGCGCTTGTCGTCGGCGCTGCCCAGGCCGCGCTCGGAGCCGTCCACCGTCGCCTTGCCGTCGACGGAGCTGACCATGTTGATGTAGACGAACGGGCGATCGGGCGGCGGCGGGGGCAGCTCGAGCTCCGCGTAGTGGCCCGCCACGGCGGCCGCTGAACGCCAGGCCGCATCAGGATTCAACGCCATTGCGTCTTGCCCCGCTGATACAGCTCGTGCCAGACGTCGCTGCTGTCGGCGTACAGCCCCATCAGGTAGGCATGGATTTCCGGCCGCGAGAGCAGCGCATCCATGCAGCGCTGCGCCAGGTAGCGGTCGAAGATCGGCGGATTGCGGTCGATGTCCAGCGTGGCGTAGGCCGCCTCGCGCGACTCCGGCGAGGGCGTGAGCACGACGAGATCGCGCGGCGGCCCGAGCCCGATGATGCCCTTGCGGTCCAGCTCGATGATCGCCTCGCGCAGCGCCTCGCGGAACGGCGGTGCAGCGTGTTGCCCGTCTCCGTCGAGGTAGCGCTCGGCCGGCGCCGCTTCGAGCAGCGCCTGCGTGCGAGCGCAGATGCCGCCCGTGCGGAAGCGGTCGTCGTGCGCCTGGTCCGCCGAAACGAGGCCGAGCGCCAGCACGCCCAGGTATGTCTGCTCGACAGCGGTCAGGTCTTCGCGGTTGAGAGTGCTCATCGCCGGCGCCCGTGCTCAGCTTAGCACAGCCGCAGATCAGTCCCAGTCCCGCGCTGCTTACGCCTCGCTGGCGACGAGCTGCTTGCCTTTGGCCCGCGCCCGCTCGTGCGCGGAGAGCAGCCGCTTGCGCAGCCGCAGCGACTTGGGTGTCACTTCCAGCAGCTCGTCCGTGGCGAGGAAATCCAGCGACTGCTCCAGCGAGAGGATCACGGCCGGCGTCAGCCGCACGGCGATGTCGGAGGTGGATGAGCGGATGTTGGTCTGCTTCTTCTGCTTGCAGACGTTCACGGCCAGGTCGCTGTCGCGGCTGTTGAGGCCGACGATCATCCCTTCGTAGACCTGCGTGCCCGGCTCGATGAAGGTGTCGCCGCGCTCCTGCGCGTTGTTGAGGCCGTAGGTCACGGCCACGCCGTCCTCCGCGGCGATCAGGGTGCCGTTGCGCTCGCCGCCGATCGGGCCGCGCAGCGGCTCGTAGCCGATCAGCAGGCTGCTCATCGTGCCCTCGCCGCGGGTGGCCGTGAGAAAGGCGTTGCGGAAGCCGATCAGGCCGCGGGTGGGGATGCTGAACTCGACGCGCACGCCGCCGCGGCCGTCGTTTTGCAAATTAACCATCTGCGCCTGCCGCTTGGAAAGCGACTCGGTGAGAAAGCCGACGTACGCCTCCGGCGCGTCGATGACCAGGTGTTCGGTCGGCTCCATCGTCTTGCCGTCGACCTGGCGCGTGATCACCTCCGGCCGCGAGACCTGGAACTCGTAGCCCTCGCGCCGCATCGTCTCGATCAGGATGGCCAGGTGCAGCTCGCCGCGGCCGGAGACGAGCAGCGTCTCGGCGCTGTCCGTGTCCTCGACGCGCAGGCCGACGTTGGTCTCCAGCTCGCGCAGCAGCCGCTCGCGGATCTGGCGGCTGGTGACGAAGCGGCCGTCGCGACCGGCGAAGGGCGAGGTGTTGACGCCGAACGTCATCTTCACCGTCGGCTCTTCCACCGCGATCGGCGGCAGCGCCTCCGGGTTGTCCGGCGCGGCGATCGTCTCGCCGATGCCGACGCTGTCGATGCCCGTGACCGCGACGATGTCGCCGGCGCTGGCCTCGGCCAGCTCGATCCGCTCCAGGCCGCGCGTCATGAAGAGCTGGTTGATGCGATGGCGCGAGATCTCGCCCTCGCGGTTGATCAGCGCCACCGGGTCGCCGGGCGCGATGCGGCCGCGGAACAGCCGGCCGACGGCGATCTTGCCGCGGTAGTCGTCGTAGTCGAGCGTCGTGACCAGCAGTTGCAGCGGCGCCTCGGCGTCGGTGACGGGCGCGGGAATATGGTGCACGATCGCCTCGAACAGCGGTCGCAGGTCGGCGCCGGGCACCTTCGGGTCGAGCGTGGCCGTGCCCTGCTTGGCGATCGTGTAGATCACGGGGAAGTCGAGCTGCGCCTCGTCGGTGGCGAGGTCGAGGAAGAGATCCTGCGTCATCAGCAGGACTTCCTTCACGCGCGCGGCGGGCCGGTCGATCTTGTTGATCACGACGATGGGTTTGAGGCCCATCTCAAACGCCTTCTTCAGCACGAAGCGCGTCTGCGGCATCGGCCCTTCCACGGCGTCCACCAGCAGCAGGCAGCCGTCGGCCATGTTCAGCACGCGCTCGACCTCGCCGCCGAAGTCGGCGTGACCCGGCGTGTCGATGATGTTGATCTTGATCTGGCCGTACATCACCGCCGTGTTCTTGGCGAGGATGGTGATGCCTTTCTCGCGCTCCAGGTCGCCGCGGTCGAGGATCAGCGTGCCGACGTGCTCGTGCTCGCGGAAGACGTGTGACTGCTTCAGCAGGCCATCGACGAGCGTGGTCTTGCCGTGGTCGACGTGCGCGATGATCGCGACGTTGCGGATGTCCTGCCGGGTGGCGTCGGTCATAAAACGGTTCAGTCCTTGGCTCGAAGCGCCCTGCCGTCCCGCGCGGTGTGGCGGCGCCTCCGCGGGGCAGACAAAAGCCCCGAACGTCTCGGGGCTGCGCGGGCCGCTCTCATGCGGCGCAATCCCTGGTGATGTCCTTCACATGATAGCACAGTTCGCCGGCCGGTGCTCGTCCACGCGGCTGCGCTGCGACGGCTCAGCCGCCTTCAATCTCCACCCAGGTGGTGAGGTCGCTCAGGTTCGGCCGGCCGTCGTGGCGCCAGGTGATCGGCGGCTCCTGCATGCGGCCGAGCGGGCAGATGCGCGTGGCCAGCCGCGAGAGCACCGGCTCGAGCGTGCGCGTGCGTTGCGGGGTGGCGGCCAGGCCGATACAGGAGATTGACAACCCGGCGCAGGCGGCGGGCAGGGCGGCGGCCAGGTCGTCCGCCGGCACGACCGCGATCGCGCGGTGCTCGCCACCGCTGCCGGGGTCAAGACGTGGCAGCAGCAGCACGGTCCAGTCGGTCGAGCCGGCGCTCTCCCACAGCCGCACGCCCGGCTCGACCGCGGCGCGGAAGCGCACGGCCTCGCGCACGGCGCGGACGCGGGCGTGGCCGGCGGCGTCCAGCGGACCGCGCGGCAGGCGCGAACGCAGCCCGTCCAGCTCGGCGCCGAGCAGCTCGCAGAAGGCTTCCGGCGCCGTCTCGCCGCCGCGTTCGAGCAGGGCGAACTGAGGCGACAGGCAGCCCCGCTGGTCGAACAGTGCCACGTCCCAGGCGAGCCGCCGCGCCGTCTCCGTCGCTGCCCCGGCCGTCAGCGCCTCGCGGGCGATGGCGGCGACGGAGAGCGCGTGGCCGTAGCCGACGAAGCGCGTCGTCGCCGGCGTCATCGCCCGGTACGTCGCGACCGTCTCAGCCGAACCGTAGACGATCACGGCCCCCGCGCCGGCCAGCGCCTCGCGCTCGAGCGGTTCGTCGCCGCCGGACCACGGGAGCACCGCCAGCGCGCCGGCAAGGCGCGGCTCGACGCGGGCGAGCAGTTGCGCGAAGACGGCTGGAATGAGCGGATCGTGCGAGGACGGCTTGGCGAGCACCGGCGATTTGAGCAGCAGGCCGCAGATCAGACTGAAGACGGGCACGGTCGGCACGGTGCCGGCGAAAACGTGCACCTGGCGGCCGGGGCCGCGGGCCATGTGCCGTGGACCGTTCTCTGAGGTCACAAAGCCGTCGAGCGCCGCGGGGTCGCCGAGCTCGGCGGTCAGCAGCCGCCGCAAGCCATGCTCGCCAAACTCGGGCAGCATGTGGTCGATCGCGTAAGCCAGCGTCTCGCGTGAGTAGCCGGTGAGCGCCGGGCCGTGCTCCAGCAGCGCCGCGCGGCCCGGATCGCCAGGCTCCCGCCAGCACGCCAACGCCCGATCGATCGCCGCGACGATCTCGCACACCGGCATATTGCGAAGCCGCGGCGCGGCCCCGTCGAGCGCGGCCACGGCCGCGCACACCAGCTCCGGCGAGACGGCGAGCCTGCGTAACCCGCCTTCAGCCCCCGGATCCCGCGGATCGATCTCCCCTTCTCCCAGGATTGGGAGAAGGGGCCGGGGGATGAGGGCCGAAAGCCCGGGCGGCAAATACCATAGGTCGAGCGGCGTCATGCGCGTGGCTGCTGCGCGAGCAGCAGATCGTCCAGCGCGATCGAGCAGCCGCGCGCCTCGGCGCCCTGCGCCCGGCCCAGCACCTCGAAGCCGTCTGCCACGGTGCGGCCGAGGTCTTCCGTCTGCACCGCCGCCACGGAATAGAGGTTGCTGAGGTCGAAGAAGCGCAGCACGCCGGTCGCGCCCTCGGCGGCGGGCCGCATCGTCTCCGGGTCCAGCGCCTGCACGCGGCACCAGGGCGGCGCCAGCTTGCGCAATGGCCGGCGGCGCCGCGCCTCGTGGTCGATCAGCGTGGCGTCGTAGAATTGCGAGCACAGCTCGGTCATGCCGTACTCGTTGACCAGGTACTGCTCCTGCAGGCCGAAGACCTCGCGGTAGAGCCGGTACAGCTCATCGCGCGGCACCTCGCGCGAGCGGCCCTTGAAGCCGCCGGTGTCCATCAGGCGGCTGCGCTTCGGCAGCGCCCAGCGCAGGCCGCGTCCGGCGCACGCATCGAGGAAATGGACGAAGGCGAAGGCCGTGCCCAGCAGCATCACCGGCTTCGCCTCCGCCTCGGCCAGCGAGAGGTCGCGGGCCAGCGCGTCCGCGTGCAGGCCGGCCTCGTCGACGTAGTAGGCGCAGTCCTCGGCCAGCTCGCGCTCGATCGCGCCGAACATGTGCGAGAGCGAGGAGTGCGGCAGCTCTGCCGGCGACTGCGCCAGCACGAGCGCCGGCGGACGGGCGCCGTCGGGCAGCAGCGCCGCCTCGAAGTGCGCCAGCAGCGAGGCGTTGTACAGCTTTGCCGAAGCGAGGTAGTGCGTGCCCTGGCGGCCGCCCTGCGTCGTGCCGCTGGTGGTGAAGACCAGCTCGGCATCGTCCGGCGGGAAACAGGTGAGCGGCAGCTCTTTGAAGGCCGCCGTGGGCACGGCCGGAACCTCGCGCCAGTCGCGCACCGTCGCCGGCGCGGCGCCTTTCAGCTCGCAGTAGCGGCGGTATGGCTCGTTGCGCGCGTACTGAATGGCGAAGACGTCGAGCGCGAGGTGGTTGAAGGCGTCGTCGGGCATGGGCACGCCGGCGCCGCCGTGGATGACGGCAAGGACGCGCTGCTCCAGCGCTTGCAGCAACCGATCGCGCGGCATAGGGTGCGGCGGCCCTCCGACCTGAGGATAGCACGCGGCTCAGTTCGGCTCAGCGGGACGAGAAGCGCTGTACCGCCGTCTCCACCGGAGCGCGGCTGGTGGCTGACCACATCGTCGTCGGCGAGTAGCGCTCAGTGCGACCGGTTCAAGCGAAAAGGAGCCGGCCTTTCGGCTCGGGGATGGTTCGCCCCAACTCGCGCGCCGTCTCGGTCCATTCCTGTGCCACCACCTGCAGGGTAGCCAGCGCTTCCTGCGGTGTCGGGCCATCTGCCGCACACCCCGGCAGTTCCGGCATTTCGGCGATGAAGGCCGCGTCGTCCTCACTCCAGTAAATGATGGTCTCGTACTTGAACGGCGAGCTGTTCACGGCGCTCCGGCTCCTGTGAGCTTGTAGTTGACGATCACCTGGCGCACCTGCCTCACCTGATAGGGCTTCGCCAGTCCTCCAGCCTGCGGTTGAAGGTTGAGAATCTCGACGACGCCCGCGCGTGTGAAGATATGGTGGCTGCCCCGTATCCGCTCCTCGAAGCCCAAACTCAGGAGCAGCGTGCGCAGCGCCTCGAAGCGGATCGTACGATCTGCTGCACCGCTGAGGACGCGTGCCAGCAGCCGCCGGCGACGGCTTCCCCCGTCGCGAGTTTCGCTCACCTCACTGCATGCCCCTGCCCGGCGGGTGCCGCGCGACGCTGGAACTCGACCGCGTCCGACTGCGCCTGCGTGATTCCGAGATCGTCCATCACCTGTTCCAGCGTGCGCAACTGCTCGGGGTGCGCGTCGGCCCATTCCATCGCGCGCCATACCGCCGCACCGTAGCCGGCATCTGCGTCGTCGGCCCTGCGCACCCGTAGCTCGCCATCGACGATCGTGTATGCTACAACGCCACCATCGCCCAGCCCGAGCGCCTCGCGCACGGACCGGGGCAGATAGAGGCGATCCTTGCGGTCCAGCCTGGCGTACGGCATGGCTCAGCTCCTGTGCTGCGAGGATAGCAGCCGCGCTCGCGGCGTAGAATCGTAGCGACGGCTTATACAGGCACTTGATCGAGGCTGAGCGGTCGTATGGCCTCCAGCTTGCGCGGGTTGCAGAAGGTAGGAGAGCTGAGCCTGCTCTGGATCGCGCTCGCGTTTGGCCCCGGCCTCCTGCTACTGATTGCCTTACCGCCGGCCTCCCCGACTCTAGATATCCACTATTCAGCGGTACAGTACGCGGCCGCGATCGTCGCCACGCTGCCGGCGTTCGCAGCTTCGGTCGCGCTCGGCGTGTTGCTCTTCCGCCGTCGCCAGGGCAGCGGCTGGCCACTCGTCGCCGGCCTGCTCGTGCTCGTGGTTGACGCGCGCTCTGTGCCGCTGCTGTGGGTGGCCTTCCGTGCTGCGTCGTAGGTACTCTTAATCAAGAGACACCTGTTGAGCTGGCCGCGACGTGGCCGGCTCAAACGGAGGACGGCATGGCGAACGGCAGCGAACGGAAGACGGCATTGGTGGTCGGCGCGCACCCGGACGATCCGGACTTCGGCGCGGGCGGCACGGCGGCGCTGTGGACGCGGCAGGGCTGGGATTTCTACTACCTGGTCTGCACCAACGGCAGCAAGGGCAGCGCCAACGCCGAGGTCAATCCCGCGGATCTGATCGAATCGCGCCGCGCCGAGCAGCGCCAGGCCGCGCAGACGCTGGGCGTGGTCGATTGCTTCTTCTACGACGGCATCGACGGCGAGCTGCAGCCCACGCGCGAGTTTTTGGGCTGGGTGGTGCGGCAGATCCGCACGCTGCGGCCGGACGCGGTGTTCACGCACAGCACCGAGCAGATCATTCGCGACAGCTTCATCAACCACACCGACCACCGCGTCACCGGCCAGGTGACGCTGGACGCGATCTACCCGGCGGCGCGCGACATCTTCAACTTCCCCGAGCAGATCGCTGAGGGCTTGCAGCCGCACAAGGTGCTGGACATCTATATCTGGGGCTCGAACACGCCCAACTTCGAGGTCGAGATCGAAGCAGTGATCGACGTTAAGATCGAGGCGCTGATGCGGCACATGTCGCAGTTTGCCCGTCGCGAGGGCTTCCGCGAGTCGGTGCGCGACCGCTGGAAGAACGACGAGGGGCGTCTGGTCGAGTCGTTCCGGCGCGTGCAGATGCGGGGCTAGGCGCCGCGCCAACACCTGCCGCCGGCGAGACCGAAGCAGCAGACCGGTGCAGCGTGAAATCATGCCGGAGACGGTGACAACGCGCTTTTGCATCGAGTGCGGCGCGGCGCTGGAGCAGCGCGAGGCGTTCGGCCGCCCGCGCCCGGTCTGCCCCGCCTGCGGCCACGTGCACTTCGAAGACCCGAAGGTCGGCGTCGGCGTGGTGGCGACGCGCAGCGGCGCGATCCTGCTGACGCGGCGCAACCACGAGCCGCGCATGGGCATGTGGAGCTTCCCCGCCGGCTTTGTCGACGCCTACGAGAACGTCGTCGAGGCGGCGGCGCGCGAGGCCTGGGAAGAGACGGGTGTGCGCGTGCGCGTCGGTCCGCTGCTGGGCGTCTTCCAGGAGCCGGGCAGCCGCGTCGTTTTCATCGCCTTCGCCGCCGAGGCCGGTGAAGAGCCGCCGGTCTGCGGCGACGAATGCCTCGACGTGCGCTACTTCGCGCCGGAGGCGCTGCCGCCGCTCGCCTTCCAGACCGACGCGGCGGTGCTCGACGCCTGGCGCCGGCTCGCCGCGGCCGACGGCGCCGGTGCGGCAGAACGCAGCGCCGACCGGGAAAGTGGCTGAGCGGTGGAGCTGAGCGCGGCGATCAAGGCGCGGGCGCGGGAGCTGGGCTTCGTGGCCGTCGGCATCGCCCTCGCTGAGCCGGACGCGGCGGCCCGCTTCGTCTTCCACGAGCGCATCGACCTCGGCATGTACGACGGTCTGCCCTGGTTCAACCACGCCCGCGCCGACCGCGCCACCGAGCCTGGGCGCGCGTTGCATGACGCGGCCTCGGTGATTACGCTGGCCGCGCCCTACAAGACGGAGTACGCGCCGGATGAGCCGATCGTGGGGCTGCGCGGCCGTGTGGCGCGCTACGCCTGGGGCCGCGACTATCACCGCGTGCTGGAGAAGAAGCTGCGCAGCCTCGCCGCCTTCATCGAAGAACGCTGCGGCGGGCGCTCGCGCGGGCTGGTAGACTACGGGCCGCTGGCAGAGCGCGCCTATGCGGCGCGGGCCGGCATCGGCTGGTTCGGCAAGAACACCAACCTGCTGCTGCCCGGACTCGGCTCCTGGGTGCTGCTGGCCGAGCTGGTGACCACGGCGCCGCTGGAGCCGGATGCGCCCCTCGCCAAGAGTTGCGGCGGCTGCACACGCTGCATCGCCGCCTGTCCCACGGGCGCGATCAGCGGCCCGTACGTCGTCGATAACCGCCGCTGTATCTCCTTCCAGACGATCGAGAACCGCGGCTGGATTCCGCACGAGCTGCGACCGCTGCTGGGCGACTGGGTGTTCGGCTGCGACCTTTGCCAGGACGTCTGCCCGGTTGGCGGCGGCCACGAAGGGGCCAGCCTGCCGGAATTCTCGCCGGCAACGCTTGATGCGGCGCTGCCGGAACTGACCGGCCTGCTCGCGCTCACGGAGGAGCGGTTCCGCGCCCGCTTCCAGGGGCGGGCGATCATGCGCGCCAAACGGGCCGGACTGGCGCGCAACGTCTGCGTGGCGCTCGGCAACCTTGGAGACGCACGGGCCGAGCCGGCGCTCAGCGCGGCGCTGGCGCATGATCCGGCGCCGATCGTGCGCGGCCACGCGGCCTGGGCGCTGGGCCGCATCGGCGGCGCCGAAGGGCGTGCCGCCCTGGCGCAGGCGCAGGAGCGGGAGCGCGACGCCGCCGTGCTGGAGGAGATCGCCGCGGCGCTTGCCGGCGCGAGCGGTGCGGCGGACGGCGACGGCGTGCTCTCCACGCCGGCGGCCTGGCTCGCGGGGCCGTGGCGGCGCTGAGCCGCGCGCTTGACAGCGCAGCCCCGTGAGGCGCTACCGTCCGCTCAGCCGCGCCAGCCGTTCGTGCGCCAACCAGAGGAGAAGTGACCATGACCACGCAACCGCAGCCGCAAGCCGACGCCCTCGATGTTGATGCCCTGCTGCAGCAGGCGGTGAAGAAGCTGACGCTGATCGAACGGCGGCGGATCGAGGCAGGCGTGATCGTGCCGCTGATCCGCGCCTTCCAGCAGGAGATCGGGGAAGAGCGCGCCAACGCGATCGCGCGCAAAGTCATCGTCGAGGTAGCTGAAGAACAGGGCCGCCAGTCGGCCGCGGCGAAGGGCCGCAACGACCTGCTCGCCTTCTCGGAGAACATGCAGGCCTTCAGCGGCGGCGGGGCGCTGGAGATCGAGCTGGTGGAGCGCAACGAGGAGCGGCTGGGCTTCAACGTGCGCCGCTGCCGCTTCGCCGAGATGTACCGGGCGCTGGGCGCCGGCGACCTGGGCGGCATCCTCTCCTGCAACCGCGACTTTTCCAACGTTGGCGGCTTCAACCCGGCGATCGGCCTGACGCGTACGCAGACGATCATGCAGGGCGCCGAGTTCTGCGACTTCCGCTACCGCACCGCCGGCGCCGCGCCGGAGGGCCAGCAAGCGTCCACCTGACCGACGCCGTGAAAGCGGCCGGCAGGGCGCCCCCGCGCGTCCCTGCCCCAGGTCGCTAACTCGACCCTACCCGGAACTTCCTCCCCAGGATCGCCCCTCTCCCTCTCCCAGGCTTGGGAGAGGGAGAGGGGTAAGGGGGTGAGGGTGAGGGCCCGCCGCCCGTCTCGCCTCAGTGCCCCGCTGCCACCGCCGGCGTCGCCGCACGCTCGCCCGCGCCGCGGTGCATGGTCGCGGCGGCGTCCTCGTCGCGGATGAGGAAGGCGAAGGCCACGCCGATCACGCCGAGGATCACGCCGGCGAAGAAGGCGTCGTGGAAGCCGAGCAGACCGGCGTGCTGGCCCAGCGGCGTGCGCAGGAACTGCGGGGCGAACGCCTTGAGGCCGTAGTGCGCCGCCCGGTCGAACAGCACCGTCGCCAGGATCGCCACGCCGAACGAGGAGCTGACCTGGCGGTTGGTGTTGAACAGCGATGAGGCGCGGCCCGTGTCCTGCGGCGTGATCGTGGCGTAGGTCGCCGCCTGCAGCGGAATGAAGGTGAAGGCCATGGCGATGCCGCGGATGAACATGATGCCCACGATCCACCAGACGTTCGTTCCCAGGTCAACCCAGAGGAACATCGCCGAGCTGACGGCGAACAGCGTCAGCGCTACGATCAGCAGCCGCCGCGGACCGACCGTCGGGTAGAGCCGGCCGGAAAGCTGGGCGAACAGCACCACGGCCAGCGCCTGCGGCACCAGGATCACGCCGGTCTCGACCGCGGAGTAGCCGCGCAGCGACTGCAGGAAGAGCGGCAGCAGGAAGAGCACGCTGATCAGGCTGGCGGAGGCCGTGAAGTAGACGATGTTGGCGTTGCGGAACATGCGGTCCGCGAGCAGCCGCAGGTCCAGCATCGGCTGGGCGCGTCGCAGCTCCACGAACACCATGGCGACGAAGCAGGCGATGCCGGTGAGACCGCTTCCCAGCACCGTGGCCGAGGTCCAGCCGTCTTCCGGCGCCTTCGAGAGCGCGTAGAGCACCAGCGCCAGCCCGCCGCCGGAGAGCACGAAGCCCCAGAGGTCGAAGGCGCCGCTCCGCGGCTCGGTGTGCTCCTTGAGGAAGAGCCAGCAGAAAAAGAAGCCGATCACGCCGATCGGTACGTTCACATAAAAGATCCAGCGCCAGCTCACGTCGTCCACCAGCAGGCCGCCGATGATCGGGCCCAGCGCCGGCGCGATCACCGTCGGGATGGTCAGCACGAGCGAGGCGCGGGCCCGTTCGGAGGGCGGAAAGGCGCGGAAGAGCATCGCCGTGCCCACCGGCGTCATCATGCCGCCGCCGACGCCCTGCAGGATGCGGAAGGCGATCAACTGCTCGATGTTCTGCGAGAGGCCGCAGAGCGCCGAGCTGACGGTGAACATGGCGAGGGCGAACATGAAGGTCCGCTTGGTGCCGAACGTATCGCCGATCCAGCCCGAGGCGGGGATCCAGATCGCGAGGCTGAGCAGATAGCCGGTGACCACCCATTCGAGCCCGCTGCTGTCCGCCTTGAGCTTCTGCCCCAGCACCGGCAGCGCTACGTTGACGATCGTCAGGTCCATCAGGTCCATGAACAGGCCGACGGTGAAGGCGGCGGCCACCAGCCACTTGTAGGGGGCGTTGCGCAGTCGGGTCATGGTTGCACCGTTCCGGCAGGATGGTAGACTGATTATTGGACCCTTCGGTCCAACTTCTGCAATTTAGACCGCGGAGTCCAGATTGTCAACGGATCGATCGGGCGGGTCGCCCCCCGGCCAAACGGCCGGTGCGGGCGGCGACTGGCGCGCGGCCAGGCGGCAACATCTGCTGGACGCCGCGCGCAGCGTTTTCCTGCGCGACGGCTACCGCGGCGCGACGATGGAGCGGGTGGCGGAAGAGGCCGGCGTCAGCAAGCAGACGTTGTACAACAACTTCGGCGACAAAGAAGAGCTGTTCACCGCCCTGCTCGAACGCAAGAGCGAGACCGACCTGGCCGACGCGATCGCGGCCGCGATCGCGTCGGCCGCGCACGCCGACCCGGCGCAGGCGATGCGGCAGGCGGCGGAAGCCGTCGTGCGTCGCGGGCTGGACTCGGAGTTCGTCGGCCTGCACCGCATCATCATCGAGCTTGCCGCCGAGTTGCCCGAGGTGAAGCTGCGCGTACACGAGCGCGTGTTTCTCAAGAGCGTGACCGCCCTGCAAGCGGCGATCGAGCAGGGCATGGCGAACGGCACGCTCGCGCCCGGCGACGCCGAAGCGCTGGCCTACATCCTCTTCGGGATCTCGGCGGCTACCGGCCTCTTCCGCGCGGGCAGTGCCGGCGGCAGCACCACGGAGCCGCTGCCCGTGCGCATGGCGACGGCGCTGGGCGAGGTACTGGCGCACGGCCTGCTGGCGCAGCCGGGAATGAGGGCGCGTTCCTGATCTCGCCGTCTGCGCGCGCCAGACCGCAAGGATCGAAGCTCAGTTCGCCGGCGACGCCTGCCTGAACCTGCGGGGAGCCGCGTTCTCGCCTCCGGCTCTCGATCAGCGATGCGCAGGCACCGCGGCCGGATCCAGGATGAGGACGCTTCTGGCGACCTCGCCGGCCTTCATCGCCCGCATCGCCTCGTTCACGTCCTCCAGCTTCCCCCGCCGCGTGATCATCTCATCGAGCTTCAGCCGCCCCTGCCGGTAGAACTCGATGTACTGCGGCATATGAATGCGGAACTTGTTCGACCCCATCATCGTGCCTTGAATCCTCTTCTCGCGCAGGAAGGATGGCCCGTCCAGCTCCACCTTCTGCCCCACGGGGATCATGCCGATGATCGTCGCCGTGCCGCCGTTCTTGAGGCACTCAAAGCACTGCTCGGCGGCCTTCTTTAGCCCGATCGCCTCGAAGGCGTAGTCCACGCCGCCGCCGGTCATGTCGCGAATCGCCTTCACCGCATCGGT
>DATGEL010000110.1 GCA_035310145.1 Dehalococcoidia bacterium | reverse complement strand
CGGGGCGAACCCCCTGTCACCCCCAAATCTGGCGCGGCCGGTGGCCGCGGTGCTTGCACCGT
This sequence comes from Dehalococcoidia bacterium, assembly GCA_035310145.1. NCBI lineage: Bacteria > Bacillati > Chloroflexota > Dehalococcoidia > Dehalococcoidia bacterium. The sequence continues at coordinate 38,582 of DATGEL010000110.1, read as the reverse complement.
CGGGCTTCCGCCCTTCGCCGGCCAGCTCCGCTGGGCGTAGGGGACACGCCCCCTGTCACCCCCGCTGGGGTGGCTGGCGTGGTGATGTGACTGCGAGTGATCCCCCAGTCTCTGAGTACTCCGATGGTCATAGCAGGCAGGCTTCGGTTTGAGATGGGGCTCTACTCCGCCAACACCGCCATGAACTCGCACTGGATCAGCGAGGCGCCGCCCAGCGCCTGCGTCATCGTGTGGCGCGAGGGCCGGCTTTCGGCGTCCGGGAACATCTTCACCCACTCGGCGTTGATGAACTCGCGGTACTGGATGTCTTTGACCCAGAAGGTCATCGCAACGATGTCGTCCGGCGAGCCGCCGGCCTTCTGCATCACCGCGCGCACGTGCTGGAAGATCAGTGCCGCCTGCCGCTCCGGCTCGGGCGGCATCGCGTGCGTGGCCGGGTCCATGCCGAAGATGCCGCCGGTGCGCACGATGTTGCCGACCTTCGAAGCGAAGGGGATCGGGTTCGAGTGACCGATCCCTTCGAGGTCAATGGACTGCCGCCGCTTCGCCATGCGCCTTCTCCTCGTGCCGGCAGGCCCAGTACGGCCCGCCGCGTTCGCCTATCCCTGCCTTCGCAGGCGAAGGCTGTCCCTATCCTACGAAGGCTGTCCCTTTCCTACGAGGAAAGGGATATCAGAGGGCTGCCGGATCGCCTCGACCCCCACCCTTCCCGCGTCGGGAAGGGAAATCCGAGCGCCCGCGCGAGGGAGGCATAGGCCCGCGGCGGGGTTAGGCCCGCGCCCGCATCACCTCGCGCACGCCTTCCTCGACCTCCACGTCCTGGCCCAGCACGATCGCCACCGAGCGCACCCGATAGGCGTCGCCGTTGCTCGCCTCCGGCGGCGCGATGCCCTGCTGGAGGTTCTTCACCGCGCGCAGCAGCCGCCGCCGCATCGCGATTACGGCCAGGTCGGTGGTGCCCAGGTGTTCCTTCCAGCGCCTGGTGACCGGCCCCCACTGGTCGGACTGCACCGCCATGTCCTGCTCGCGCACGCCGTAGATGCCGGTGAAGGTCTTCGTGCGCTGCGAATCGCGGTCGATCAGGTAATCGTTGGCTTTGTTGGCCAGCGTGTCGAAGCCGCCGGGCAGCAGCCGCACATGCGCGCCCAGGCCCAGCTCGTTGCGCTTCAGCTCCTCTGCCGTAAGCGCCCGGTCCGGGTGCCACGTTGCCGAAAAGCCGTACATATGCGTGTCGTCGATCGGCACGGCCGCGGTGAAGGTCTGCGGCGCACCGGGGTCGTTGGGCACGATCGTATAGGTCGGCATCATATACGGCGTGATCCGCCAGTAGAAGCCACCCTCGGACGCGTTGCGCCGCGCGGTGATCATCAGGCCGTAGTCGGTCGTCTTGATGCTGAAGTGCGGGGAGCGGTCGAAGGTAAAGTTGCCGCCCACGGCGCCGGTTCCGGGCGTGACGCCGCCCGAACCGACCATACTGTGCAGGAACGAGACGTGGGCCGAATCGACCTCGCCCTCGACGTTCTGCAGGTAGTTACACTCCTGGATGCGCTTGGAGACGATGCGATGGCTCGCGGGCACGCGCGTCCACTCCAACTCCGGGAAGACGGCGCTGGTGCCCTTCGGCCCCATGTAGACCCAGACCACGCCGCCGCGCTCCTCGGTCGGGTAGGCGACGGTCTGGACCTTGTCGCGGAAGCGGTGCTCGGCCGGCTCGTTGGGCATATCCATGCAGTGGCCCTGCACATCGAACTTCCAGCCGTGGTAGACGCAGCGCAGGCCGCACTCCTCGTTCCGGCCCCAGAAGAGGCTCGCGCCGCGGTGCGGGCAGTAGCGATCCAGCACGCCGACGCGCCCTTCGCTGTCGCGGAAGGCGATCAGGTCCTCGGAGAGCAGCGTCAGGCGCACGGGCGGGCTGTCGGGCCGCGGCAACTCGCTGGAGAGCAGCGCCGGCAGCCAGAAGCGGCGCAGCAGGCCGCCCATCGGTGTCTGCGGCCCGGTTTCCGTCAGCAGCCGGTTCTCTTGTTGCGTAAGCATGCGTTACACCTCGCCTTTCCCCTCTGCCGTCCGCCGGCAGGGACGTTCGTGAACGGCAACCGTCCTGCGCGCCGGCGGGAGGTTCGTTCCTTCGCTCGCCGGTTCAGCCGCCGCGCAGGCGCGGGTCGAGCACGTCGCGCAGCGCATCGCCCAGCATGTTAAACCCGAAGACGGCCAGCGAGATCGCGATTCCCGGCCAGACCGCGAGCAGCGGCGCCCGATTGATGAAGCGCTCCGCGTTGCCGCTCAGCATCTGCCCCCAGGTGGGGATCGGCGGGGGAATGCCGAAGCCGAGGAAGCTGATGATCGACTCGATCAGGATCACGGTGCCGAGCTGCACCGTCGCGATCACCACGATCGTCGGCAGCACGTTGGGCAGCACATAGCGAACGAGCATGCGCGGCGTGCCGATGCCCAGCGAGCGCGCCGCCTCCATGTACAGGTTCGTGCGCATCGCCAGCACGGCGCTGCGCACCACGCGCGAGAACCCGCCGGCCAGGATCAGCCCGATCGCCAGGATGATCTGGAACATGCGCTGGTCCGCGGGCTGGAGCCGCAACGTGAAGGCGCCGAACGGGATGCTGAAGTCGCTGGTCGGCGTGCCGAACATGGCGGCGAAGACGATCAAGAGCAGGATCGCCGGGAAGGCGATCCAGACGTCCACGAGCCGCTGCACGATCAGATCGACGCCGCCGCCGTAGTAGCCCGCGATCACACCGACCACCGTCGCCAGCGTGGTCGAGAGCGTCACCGTGCAGACGCCGACGATCATGCTCACGCGCGCCCCGTAGATGATGCGGCTGAACATATCGCGGCCGACGTCGTCCGTGCCGAGCAGGTGCGCGGGCGAGAAGCCGCTGAGCAGCGAGGTGTAGTCGCGCGCGTCGTAGCCGTAGGGCGCGATCAGCGAGGCGAACAGCCCGGCGATGAAGAGGGCCAGCACCAGCACCCCGCCCACCGCGCCGAGCGGCTTGCGGCGGGCAAAGCGCAGGACTTGCCCCGGCCAGGCGGCCACGCCGGTCTGGTCGTGCGCTTCGCGCGCGATGGCGAGACCCTCGCGCAGCGGTGCGGTGTTCGCCATGGGCAACTGCTCCTGTTTGGGCAGCGCTACCAGTGAACCGGCTCTGCCGAAGCCTGTGCCTGGCTCACCGGGCGCCGGATCGTCCCCCACGATCCGCTCATGCGTATTCCACCCTACGCCCTACGCCCTACGCCCTCATCCATAGCGGATGCGGGGGTCGAGCAACGAGTAGGTCAGATCCACCAGCAGGTTCGAAAGCACCACCACGAAGGCGATCAGCAGCACCACGGCCTGAATCACCTGGAAGTCGCGGTTGGTCACCGCCGTGATCAGGTAACGGCCGGTACCCGGCACACTGAAGATCTGCTCCAGCACCACCGTGCCGCCAAAGAGGAACGGCACCTGTAGGCCGATCAGCGTAATGATCGGGATCGCCGCGTTGCGCACCGCATGGCGGCGCACGACGGAGCGTTCGCGCAGCCCCTTCGCCCAGGCGGTGCGAATGTAGTCCTGCCGCAGCACCTCCAGCATCTGGGCGCGCGTCAGGCGCATCACGGTGCCCGAGAGCGCGAGCCCGAGGATGAACGAAGGCGGCACGATCGTTTGCAGGTTGGAAAACAGATCGTCCCAGGGCTTCACGTAAGTGAGCGGCGGCGCGTAGCCGAACCAGCGGGCGCCGAAGGTGATCACCAGCGTGCCGATCCAGAAGCTTGGGATCGAGAGCGCGGCGATCGCCAGCGATCGTGCGGCGTAGTCGCTTACCGTGTCCTGGCGCACCGCGGAAAGCACGCCGACCGGCACGGCGATCGCCAGCGAGAACAGCAGCGCCAGCCCGCCCAGCTCCAGCGTCACCGGCATGCGCGCGGCCATGTCGGAGCCGATCGAGCGCTTGCTCACCACCGAGGTGCCGAGATCGCCGTGCAGCACGCTACCGAGCCAGGTACCGTACTGCGCCAGGATCGGCTTGTCGAGGCCAAGCTCGTGGCGCACGGCGGCGAACTGCTCGGGCGTAGCCGTATCGCCGAGGATCGCCGTCTCCACGCCGCCCGGAATCACGCGCAGGATGGCGAAGACGAGCAGCGAGACGCCGAGCAGGGTGATCAGCATCAGGCAGAGACGCTGTGTCAGGTACGTTCCCATGCGCTGTCCCCAGTTGACCGGGCCGGCTCCGCGCTGGCGTCCGCACACCGCCAGGGACGAACGGCCTGCCGCCAGTCTACGCGCCCGCAGCCGGTGCGCGCCGCCGGCTGGCGGCGCGCAGCGGCCGGCTCCGTGCTACGAGGTGAGCCAGAGATTCCCCCAGACGTTCGGCCCGGGGCCGAACAGCGCGTCGGCCACGGTGAAGTTCGCCACGCGCGGCTGCAGGAAGGTGTAGCCCACACCGTTCACCATCGCCGTGAGGCAGTAGACCTGGGCCATCAGGTACTGCTGCACGTCCTTCGATGCCTTGAGGCGATCGTCTTCGTTGAGCAGCGTCCGCGCCTTGTCGATCATCGCGTCGAGCTTCGGATCCTTGAGCTGGGAGATGTTGGTGCTGCCCTTGGAGTGCCAGAAGCCGTACAAATACTCGTCCACGTCCGTGCGGATTGCCAGCCCCCACCAGGCCATCGAATCGACCGGCACGCCAGCGTAGAGGTAGCCCTTGCCGCTGTTCTGCCAGTCCTTGATGTAGTCGATCGGCACGTAGGTCATCTTCCAGGGCAGGGCGCTGAGCATGCTGTTGACCGTCTCGCTCTGGTTCTTCAAGAGCGGGTCGGCCGGGCTGCCCACCGGCATCAGGAACTTGGTCGAGAGCTTCGCGCCGCCGGCCGCGTCCATCAACTGTTTCGCCCGCTTCACGTCCACGTCATACCACTGCTGCACGTCCTTCGGAATCTCCTCCCAGGTGATCACCCATTTGCCGAAGTCCGGCGTCACCAGGAAGGTGCGGATGTACTTATCGCCGTAGTAGACCTTGCCGTAGGCGTTGCGGTCCACGGCCAGCGAGATCGCCTGGCGCACGCGGATGTCCTGGAAGATCGAGCTCTTGTCGCCCAGCGGGTAGAACATGATGCCGTTGCCGTTGCCGATGTTCTGGATGATCTCGGCCTTCGCGTTCTGCTTGGTCATCGTCGGCACGTCGTCCTGGAGCACGCCCACATTGTCCAGGTTGCCGGCCGAGAACTGCGCCAGCCGCTGCGCCGGATCGGGAATGATCACCTGTTTCACCTGGTCGATGTAGGGGCGGCCCTTCTCGAACCAGTTGGGGTTGCGCTTGAAGATCATCGAGACATCGGGCGTGTAGCTGTCCAGCGTGAACGGGCCGCTGCCGATCATCTTCTTCGTGGGGTCGAAGCCGCCGTTCGACGCTTCGCGCGGCATCACCCAACCGAAGATCGAGGAGGCCATCGTGCGGGAGAAGGGCGCGTAGGGATAGTTGAGCTTGAAGGTGACCGTCGTCTTGTCCGGCGTCTCGATCTTGGTCGGGTCGATCATCAACAGCGAGCCGTGGTTGGCTGACGTCGGATCGACCGCCCGCGTGAACGACGCTTTTACATCTTCCGAGTCGACGACACGGCCGTTCAGCGGATCGACGTTGTGGAAGGCCGCGTCCGGACGCAGCTTGTAGGTCCAGGTTTGCGCGTCCGGCGCCTCGAAGCTCAGCGCCAGGTCCGGCTCGATCTCCTTGTTGTTCGCCGCGGCGAGATCCCAGGGCGACTTGAAGCGGTAGAGCCGGCTGTAGACGGCGCTCGCGGCGCCCATCGTGTTGGCGGAGTTGGTCTTCAGCGGGTCCAGCGTCGGCGGGTTGGCGAAGATCGAGGTGACGTAGGTGCCGCCCTTCACCGGCGTCTGGCCGGCGGGGTTCTTGCCCGTGCGGTTGATCAGGCCGTTCAGCGAGGTCGGCGTATTCGCCGTCTGTGCCCCGGCCGGCGCCGGGCTGCCCGATCTCGCCGCGCCGGCCGCGTTGCTCGGCGCCGCGCCGGCCGCGTTGCTAGCCGACTTATTGTTCTTGGACGAGCTGCAGGCGATCGCCCAGGCGCTCATGAGCCCTGTTCCCGCAAAGGCGGCACCGCGCAGGAAGGTGCGACGGCCGTAGCGCCGCTGCGCCGAACGGGTCCAGTAGTTCTCTTCCTGACCGTTCATCGATCCCTCTCTCCTCACACGGCCGCTGCCCGCTGCCGCTAATCACCGATCGCAATGGCCGCATCCGCGCGGCAGCGCTTGCCGGCGGCGCCACATCCTCAAATCACGCTTGCTGCCGCACCTCCTCCTCGATGGCCCTCACGTCATCTCCTCCGCCCCGCTCCCACTCGTTGCACGATGGGCGAGGGGCGATCGCGCGTCGGGAGTTCCGTGGCCGGAACGGTTAATCCAGCGTCGATCGGGCCGAGCCCCGCAAGATTCCCTGCACTTTCACGGTTCCGAACCGCCTTCAACACCCCATACGCTTGCGCCGGCCAACCGGTTTCACCCGCCCCACACCCGCCGCGCCGTCTGCACCACGAGGCGCAGCTTCGCCTCCTGCTCGGCGGCGGTGATCGGATTGCCCGCTTCCGCCGAAGCGAAGCCGCACTGCGGGCTGACGGCCAGTCGCGCCAGCGGCAGGAACTGCTGCGCCTCATGAATGCGCGCCGCGACCGTGTCCGCGTCCTCCAGGTGGCCTTCTTTGGTCGTCAGCAGGCCGAGCACCGCGCGCTGCCGCGGCAGCAGCTCGCGCAGCGGGCTGAAGTCGCCGGCGCGCGGCGTGTCGTACTCCAGCAGCAGCACGTCGACGTTGCTCAGCAGCGGGAAGAGTGGCGCGGCGATCGCGCCGTAGCCGCCCTGCGCGTTCCAAGCGCCGGCGCCGTTGCCGCGGCAGATGTGCATGGCGCGGGTGATGCCCGCGACGCCGTCGAAGACCGAGTTGTCGAGTTCGCCGTCGAACTGCAGGTCCGCGATCGCGCCCGTGCGCCCCTGGCTCTGCATCAGCGCCTGGAAGTCGGGGTCGCAGGCGCGGCCGTAGTTCGGCGCATCGAGCTGAATGTAGTCGCAGCCCATCGCCGCCACGTCGCGCACCACCCGGCGCGTGAAGTCGCGGATCTCGGCGAGGAACCCCTCCACCGTGGGGTAGGCGGCGCTGGAGTGCTGCTCGTGCCAGTGCGTGCGGTAATAGCTCGGCGCGGGGAAGGTGTACTTGGTGCGGCGGTGCGCGTGCGCCTTGAGAAAGGGATACTCGGCCTGTGCCGCGTCGCTCTGCATCTTCACGCGCTGAGTGACGAAGGGCCACGAGCCGCCGCGGTCGTCGCGCACCTGCGCGTGTTCGGCGTCGCCGGTGCGCCAGCTGTAGCCCGATCCGCCCTGCATGGCGCTGAAGCCGGAGAGCACGGTGCGCAGCGGCGAGTTCCAGCCGGCGCGGCGCAGCTCGCCGTCGCTGATCACGTCGAGGCCGAGGCGCTCCTGCAAGGCGATCGCCTCGATCACGGCGCGGTCCTCGACCTCGCGCAGCTGCGCCCCGTCCAGCCTGCCCTCGCGCGCCGCCTGCCGCGCCGCCTTCAGATAGTCGGGCCGCAAGAGGCTGCCCACGATCTCCGCCCGCGCCACACCGGTGCGCGTCTCTGCCGTCATGCTGGAGTCCTCCTGCCGGTTGCGCGGCCCGCGCCGCTCCTTACAGATGGTTGCAAAACCCGCGTCCGGCCCACGGGGCATACTCACGCCATTCACCCGCCAGCGGGTTTTGCAACCATGTCTTAGCGCGCCGGCCTACTGGTTCAGCCACATCTCGACGCGGTACATCGGAATCGTTGCGGGCGTGACCTCGTAGTCGCGCACGTACTTCCAGCGAGGCTGATAGGTCGTGGTGTTCTGGGTGTAGATCATCGGCGTGTACTTTTCCAGCAGGGCGATCTGGATGTCCTTGACCAGCTTGATGCGCGCGTCCTTGTCCAGTGTGATCTCCGACTGGTCGATCAGCTTGTCGATCGCCGGGTCTTTCAGCCCGGCGTACTTGTGCACGTGCCGGGTCTCGGTCGCCTGCAGCCGCAGCGGCACCTGCGGCGAGTCGTAGCCCGGCCAGTAGGCGACGAACGTGTCCCAGTTGCCGGTCACGATCTTGCCCTGCAGCCACTCCGCCAGCGGCATGGGCAAGACCTTCGATTTGACGCCGGCCTGCGAAAGCTGCTGCTGCAGGATCTGGCAGCCCTGGTCGTTCTGCGGCGTGTCGATCGTGCTGATCTCGATCTCGTGGTTGAAGTCGAAGCCGGCGGCGTCGAGCAACTGCTTCGCCGCTTTTGGATCCTGTTGGAAGTACTTCTGCGTGTCCTTCGGATCGAGCTGGTAGTCGGCCAGCCCCGCCGGCATCGGCCCCGGCGGCACCACGCCCTCGCCCCCCTGGATCAGGTCCAGGTACTGCTGGCGGTTCGCCACGCGGTACAGCGCCTCGCGCACGCGCGCGTCGTTCCACGGCGGCCGCGTGACATTGGCATTGATCGTCTGCATCGAGAGGCCGAGATACTGGTCGATCTCGATCTTGCTGCCCAGGTCGCGCTTGACCGGGTCCAGCATGTTGTTGACGGGAATCAGCCAGAGATGGATCTGCTCGCTGCGGAACGCGGCTTCCTGCGCGGCCGAGTCGGTGATCACCGTAAACTCGCGTTCGTCGATGTAGGGCAGCCCCTTGCTCGCCTCGTGATAGCCGGCAAAGCGCCGGTAGAGATAGTGCACGTTCATCTGGTAGTCCACCATCTCGTACGGGCCGCTGCCGACGGACCAGGCCATGTCGAGGTTGCCGATCAGCTCGCGCGGGAAGATGCACTGCGCTCCGGGATCGGCGAGCTGCGTGCCGGAGAAAAGGTAGGCGTTCGGCCCTTTCAGCTTGAAGACGACGGTCTGCGTGTCCGGCGCCGTCACGCTGTCCATCGAGCCGGTCTGAAAGGCGTTGTTGCCCGCCCGCTTCTCGTCGCGCACGTAGATCTCGCTCTTCACGACGTCGTCGGCTTCCACGGCGCGGCCGTCGACCGGGGCACGGTTGTGGTAGGTCATGCCGGGCTTCAGCTTGAAGATCACCGTCGTGGGATCGGTCAGCTCCACGCTCTGCGCCGCCTCCAGCACGTACTCTTTCGCGGTGTCCTTGTTCAGCCGCGTGGAGATCAGCCGGTCCCAGACGTGCATGGCGCCCAGGCTGAGGCGCTGCCCCGAGTCCGTCACCGGATTGAGGCTCTGCGTCGAGTTGACGTAGGCCTGCTTCAGGCGCCCGCCGCGCTTGGGAGCGGCCGTGGCCGCCTTGGCGGCGGCGCTCGCGGCGGCGGACGCGGCGCCCGCCGGCGCAGGCGAAGCGCCGCCCGTGGTGGCGGTCTGCGCCGGCTGCCTGGCATTGTTGTTGCTGCCGCTGCAGGCCAGCAGCCAGGCGCCGGCCGAGCCGGCCATCACACCCACGCTGCCACGCAACACCTGCCGGCGGCCGTACCGGCGCAGCCTTCCCAGCACTGGTTGATACCGCTCCATCGCTGCCTCCGATGAATCCTGCTCGTCGCCGTCGTTCTGCCTGATCTGACCCGCGGCCCGCCGTGAAATCCGCCTGCCTCGGCGCCATGTTCTACCCGAACAAGCGGCCCCGGTCCCGCGGTTATGCGGGCTAGCCGGATCCGCGCAGCCGCGGATCGAGCCGGTCGCGCAGCGAGTCGCCCAGCATATTGCAACAGAAGATCACGATCATCAACGCCAGCACCGGCGCATAGAACAGCCAGGGCGCCAGCACCATGTAGGTGCGCCCCTGAATGCTGATCAGCCCGCCCCAGGAGGCCGCCGGCGGCGCCACGCCGTAGCCGAGGAAGCTCAAGCCCGCCTCGGCCAGGATCGCCATGCCCACGTTGATGCTGGCCAGCACGATGGCGATCGGAAACAGGTTGGGCAGGATATGCCGCACCATGATTCGCAGCGGGCCCGCCCCAAGCGAGCGGGCGACGTCGATGAACGGCTGCGCCGTGACCGTCAGCGTCGTGGCCCGCAGGATGCGCGAACCGATGATCCCGGCGAACAGGCCCAGCACCAGACCGATGGCGAGCACGCTGCGGCCGGCAATCGCCACCAGCGCCAGCAACAGGATAATGCCCGGCAGCGCCTGCACGACCTCCACCACCCGGCCGACCGCGTAGTCCCAGGGACCGCCGAAAAAGCCGCCGGTCACGCCCAGCAGCAGGCCCGCGATGCCGCTGACCACCATGCTGACCAGGCCGACGGTCATCGAGATGCGCGCCCCGTAGATGATGCGGCTGAGCTGGTCGCGGCCAAGGTTGTCGGTGCCGAGCAGGTGCCTGCTGTTCGGCGACTGCAACTGCTCCGTCAGGTGCGTGGAGGTCGGCGGGTACGGCGACAACCGCGGGGCGAAGAGCGCGACCAGGCAGATCAGCACCAGCACGACGGCGCAGGCTGAGCCCAGCGGATTGGCACGCACGATGGCCGTGAACGTGCGCACGCGGCCGCGCTCCCGCGGCGCTCGCTCGCGCAGCAGGGACGCCGCACCCAGTCCGCCGGCATCGCCCAGCATCGATCTACCCCACACCGCTCTGCGACACTTTGATGCGCGGATCGATGAAGCCGTAGGAGATGTCCACGAGCAGGTTGACCAGCATCGTCCAGAGGCCGACGACCACGGTGATGCCCTGCACGATCGGCCAGTCCTTGGTGTTGATCGCGCTCACCGCCAGCGTGCCGATCCCCGGCAGACCGAAGATGCTTTCGATCAGCACCGAGCCGGAGATGACCCCGGCGATCTGCAAGCCCAGCACGACGACCACCGGGATCATGCCGTTGCGCACCGCGTGCCGCACCACCACGCTCGGCGCCGAGATTCCCTTCGCCCGCGCCGTGCGGATGTAGTCCTGCCGCAGCACCTCCAGCATCTGCGTGCGCACGATGCGGGTGACGGCGCCGATCACGCCGACGCCGAGCACCGCACAGGGCAGGATGAACTGGCTCAAATGCCCGATCGGGTCTTTGGAGAAGGAGATGAACGTCACCGGCGGCGGATGATGAAAGTAGATCGCCGGCAGCAGCACCACGGCCGTGCCGAGCGCGAAGTTGGGGATCGTCAGCCCCACCACGGCGATGCCGCGCAGCCCCCAGTCCAGCACGCCGTTCTGATTGACCGCCGCCAGGATGCCGAGCAGCGTGCCGACGCTCCAGCCGATCAGCAGGCCGCCGGCGGTCATCACCAGCGTGACTTCGATGCGCTCGTTGATCAGCCGCGTCACCGGCCGCGCGTTGTAGAGCGACTTGCCCAGATCCCCCTTCAGCAGCCCGCCGGTGTAATTCAGGTAGGTGATCGGCAGGGGCTGATCCAGGCCGAGGCGCGCTTCCAGCTGGGCGCGGCTGGTCTGCGAGGCCTTGTCCTCGCCGAGAATGATATCGACGGCGCTGGTGGGTGTCAGGCGACCGAAGATCACTACCGCGAGCACCAGCAGCAGCAGCGTGGGCACGAAGGCGAGCAGCCGCCGCACGATGTATCCCGTCACCCGCCCGCCGCCTTTCCGCCGCGCTCAGCCACCACGGACCGGCTCAGGCGAACCAGAAGTCGGCACAGAGGATCGCCGCGTCGAAGTTGCTGACCGTGCCGTAACCCGGGTTGAACGTTTGCACACCGCGCACGTTGGGCAGCGTCAGCATCACCGCCTTCTGCTGGTTCATGGGGATGATCCACATCAGGTCGCGCAGCTTCTGCTGCAACTGATCGATCGTCTGGTTGCGCGCCGTCGCGTCTGCCTGTGTGTAGGCCTTGTCGATCAGCGAATCGACGGTCGGATCCGTCCATTTCGTGTAGTTGCGCGAGCCACCGGTGTGATAATGCAGGCTCGCCTCCAGGATCGGACTCGGCGGCGGCGAAGAGATGTAGTTGACGATCTGATAGTCGGCCTTGCCCAGCGTCGCGGCGAACTCACCGTTGTCCTTCGCCTCGCGGATCGTGAGCTTGGCCTCGGGGAAGGCCTTGCTCCACTGGTCCTGCACGATCGGCGCGTAGCCGGTCGAGCCGGTGAGCGGCAGCGTGTAGATCTCCAGGTTGACGCCTTTGCCGTTGGCGAAGCCGGCGGCGGTCATCATCTGCTTGGCGTTGGCGAGATCCTGCTGCTTCGTCGCCGGATTCCAGCCCGGCTGCTGCGCGACCTGGTCGGCGGTCCAGGTGCCGGGGAAGCCGGCCGGCAGCGGCCCGGAGTAGTTCCAGTAGTTGGGCTCGATCACGCCGTCGTTGAGCCCCTTGTAGTCGAGCGCCAGAAACATCGCCTGTCGCACGCGCTGGTCGCCCAGCGGCGCCACGTTCTGGTTGAAACGCAGATAGTACCAGCTGATGCCCGGATAGACGTACTGCTTCGTATCCGTCTTCTGCTGGAGGATGGTCTTGCGCCGTGAGGCGACGATGCCGAGCCCGGAGGAGATGCTGAGCTTGCCGCCGATGAAGGCGGCAATGTTCGAGGCCGTGTCGGTGAAGGCGAGAACCTGCGCTGCATCGAAGTACGGCTTCCCCTGGCGCCAGTATTTGGGGTTGGCCTTGAAGTGCGCCTCGCCGGTGAGCTGGTCGTAGGTGTCCCAGATGAAGGCGCCGGTACCGCACAGTCCGGTGTAGTTGGAAAAGTTCGGGTCCGCCTGCACCAGCTCCGGCGGCACCGCCCAGTTACGCCAGTCGGAGATGCCGTTGAGGAAGAAGGCGTTGGGGCTGCTCAGCGTCACCTTCGCCGTCTTTTCGTCCACCACGTCGGCCTTGCTCAGGCCGGTGAGCGTGGCGGCGCGCTGGAACTGCCCCTTGCGGTCCGGATTGAGCAGGCCGGCGATGCGCTGCAGGTTGAAGGCGATGTCGTTGGCGTTGAAGGCGCGGCCGTTGGTGACCTTGCCCTCGTGCCAGGTCACGCCCTGGCGCGGATGCAGGATCACCGTCGCCGCGTCCGGCGTCTCCCAGCTTTCGACCAGGGCGCCGCGCAACGGCTCGATCGTCTGCTGGTCTTGCTCGATCAACTTGTCGCCGATGAACGACCAGTAGGCGTTGGAGCGGAACAGTGAGGTGTGCGGATCGGGCGGTTCGGTGCTGGCCGATCCGCCATCGATGATATACGTCCCGCCCTTCTTCGGCGTGCCCTCGGCGGAGGCGCTCGTCACGCTGGCCACGGCGCCGGGCGTGCCGCTCGCCGGCGAGGCGGCGCCGCCTGCGCTTGTGGCCGCCCGCGTGGCGGCGGTGCCGGCCTTGTGATTGTTGCTGCCGCTGCAGGCGAGCAGGAACGCCCCGGCCGTACCCGTGGCCAGCGTGACCCCGCCACGCAGCGCCTGCCGGCGGCCGATGCGGCGCGCCGGTTGTCGTAGAGGCTGGTATTCGCTCATCGCTGCCTCCGCCCGAACTCTGCTCCGGCCTTCGACGATCTCTCCGGGAATTCTGAGCACGCGGCTGCCGGCGCGTACGCGACCACGGCGCGCGGTCCGGCGCAAGCCGGTGCGGGTGGGCGGGAGTATAGCCGACGTGGGCGCGGCCGTCTTTGGGGGTTCAACACAGGATCGGCGGCCGGCGCGTTGGCATGACGACACAAGCGCCGCACGTTGCTGCGCCTTGTGCACGCCGCACAAGCCAGAGAGAGGCGAGTTTGGCGCCGCGGCCTGATGTATCGTGGCGCCGGCGAGCGCAGACTGGCTGCGACTCGGCAGGCGGCGCAGCCGCGGCTGCGACCGGCGGCAGTGCAGCGCCGCGCGGAGAAGGTGAACGATGGGCGAGATTCTGGGCATCGGCACCACCCACTATCCGGGGCTGGTGGGCGTGGACACCAACCTGGCGGGCCTCGTGCGCACGATCATGCAGGATCCGGGGCTGCCGGAACGTTATCGCGACCCGGCCAACTGGCCGCCGGAGATGCGGGCCGAGTACGGCGACGACGGCGGCGCCGCCTCGGCAAAGCAGCACCGCGCCGCGATCGTCAGCCACTTCCGTCGGGCGCGCGAGGAGCTGGACCGCTTTCAGCCCGACGTGGTGATCATCTTCGGCGACGACCAGTACGAAAACTTCCGCGAGGACATCATCCCGCCCTTCTGCGTCGAGGCCTACGACGAGATCGTGACGCGGCCCTTCGCCCATCGCCAGGGCGCCAACGCCTGGGGCGAGCCGCAGGACACGGAGTTCCGCTACAAGGGCAACCGCGAGGCGGGCAAGTATTTGACGCGGCGGCTCCTGGAGCAAGACATCGACGCCGCCTACGCCTACCAGCCGGCGCACGACGCGCTCTCGCACGCCTTCACCAACACGCTGCTCTTCCTCGACTACGACCGCAAAGGCTTCCCCTACGCCGTCCTGCCCTTCCAGGTCAACTGCTACGGCAGCAAAGTGATCAGCCAGCGCGGCGGCCGGCGCGCCCTCTCCGACCCGGCGCGCGAGGGCGATCTCGATCCGCCTTCGCCCAGCCCGTCGCGCTGCATGCAGGTGGGCGCCGCCGTGGCCCGCGCCATGCGCGAGAGCCCGTGGACGGCGGCGCTCGTCGCCTCCAGCAGTTGGTCGCACGCCTTTTTGGTGGACAAGAACTACCAGCTTCACCCCGACACGCCCGCCGATCGCCGCCTGTTCGAGGCGCTGAGCGGCGGCAATTACGATGTCTGGCGGCAGACGCCGCTCAGCAGCTTCGTCGAGTCGGGCGAGCAGGAGATGCTGAACTGGGCGATGCTGGCCGGCGCGATGGACGCGCTGGGACGCAAGCCGGACGTTTGCGAGTTCGTGCAGAGCTGGATCTTCAACTCCAACAAGGTCTTCGCCGTGTTCCGGCCGTAGAATGCGCCCTGCTATGCTGCTTCCGGCCGCGCGCCGGCGGCGGCAGGAGGCTCGCTCGTGCCCGTGATCGACCTGCACAACCACATGATCGCGCCCGAGGTCGTCGCCTTTCTCGAGCGCGAGGGCAAGCACTTCGAGACGCGCATCATCGAGCGCGACGGCGGCCGCTTCTTCCTGATCCAGGAGACGGCCACGCGGCCGATCAACGACAAGATGCTGCGGCCCGAGGTGCGCCTGCAGGACATGGCGGCCGAGGGCGTGGGCGTGCAGGCCGTCTCCTGTGTGCCGTTCATCATGTATCCCGACGTGGCGCCGGAGCACGGCCTGGCGATCGCGCAGGTCAACAACGACGCGCTGGCCGCGGTCGGCGCCCGCGATCCGGCGCATTTCCGCCCGCTGGCCTCGGCGCCGCTGCAGGCGCCGGAGCTGGCCGCCAAAGAGCTGGAGCGGGTGGCCAAGCTCGGCCTGCGCGGCGTGGAGATTCCGCCCAAGGTGGGCGAGCAGGGGCTGGACGAACCGCAGTTCGAACCGTTCTGGGCGGCGGCCGAGGCGCTGGATCTGCTCGTCTGCATTCACCCCTTCGAGGCGGCGCCGCGTGGGGCGCTGACCCGCTACAACTTCGGCAACCTGGTCGGCAATCTTTACGACACCGGCCTGGCGGCGGCGCTGCTGATCTACGGCGGCGTGCTGGAGCGCCATCCGCGGTTGCGCGTCGTGCTCTTCCACGCGGGCGGCGCCTTTCCCAGCCTGATCGGCCGGCTCGACAACGGCTACCGGCTCGGCGCCGGGCGCGGCCTGAAGATCAGCCGGCCGCCCTCATCGTTCGTCAACCAGTACTGGTTCGACACGATCGCCTACAATCCGCCGATGCTGGGCTACCTCGCGGCGACGTACGGCTCCGACAAGTTGGTGCTGGGCAGCGATTACCCGCTGGGCGGCGGCCCGCCGCACCCCGTGGATGAGGTGCGGCGGGTTGGGTTTGCGCCCGCGGTTGAGGCGGCCGTGCTCGGCGGCAATGCCGCGCGGCTGCTGCAGATCGAGGCAGCGTGACGGCGACCAGGACGCAGGTGGGCCGGCTGCAGGCGCTGACCTCGCTGAGCAACGAAGAGTTGCGCCGGCCGCTTGGTGACGGTTGGACCGTGGCGGCGAAGCTGGCTCACCTCGCCTACTGGGAGGCACGCCAGGTCGGGGCGCTGGAGGTCTGGCAACGGCACGGTCTGCCGCCCGCCTGGTGGACGTTGCCTGAGGCAGACGCGATCAACGCCGCACGGCTGCCGCTCTGGCTGACGCTGCCGCCACGCGAGGCGCTTGAGCAGGCAATCGCCGCCGCCGCGACGCTGGAACGCCTGATGGCGGCGCTGCCGGCCGCGGCGCTGGCGCAACTGCCGCCGCGGCGGCGCGTGCACACGGCGCATCGCGGCGACCACCTGGACGAGATCGAGCGGGCGCTCGGACAGGCTTGAGGGAAGCGGAGGAAGCGATGCCGGCCACGAAGAACGCAGCCGAACGAGCGATCCGCATCATTTCCGCCGACTCGCACACGCTCGAGCCAGTGGACATGTGGCAGCGGTATCTCTCACCGAAGTTCCGCGACCGCATCGCGATCATTCACGAGTGGAACGGGCAGAAGGGCGACTTCGTCAACGCGCCGCCGATCCGCCCGGCCACGGTCGCCACCTTCGGCTGCGCCGGCATCCCGGCGGAGAAGATCGAGGAGTGGGGCCGGGGCGGCTACGCCGCCGTGCGGCGCGGCGGCTGGGACCCGGCCGAGCGGATCAGGGACATGGACGCCGACGGCGTGGACGCCGAGGTGCTCTTCGCCGGCATCACCATGTTCATGTATCAGCACCCCGACGCCGAATTGCAGCGCGACGCCTTCCGCGCCTACAACGACTGGGTGGCCGAGTATCAGTCGCACGACCCACGCCGGCTGCTGGGCATCGCCTCGGTCGCGATCCGCGACGTGCACGAGGCGCTCAAAGAACTGGAGCGGGCGGCGAAGCTCGGCCTGCGCGGCGTCCTGATCTCCTCCGACCCGCCGCCCGAGCTGCGCTACACCAACCCTGCGTGGGAGCCATTCTGGGCGGAGGCGGAGAAGCTGGGCCTGCCGGTCTGCATGCACATCCTCACCGGCTCGCAAGACAGCGGCCTGACGCAGGACGTTATCACCAGCTACATGAACCTGCCGCGCATCATCACGACCACGATCATGGAGATGATCGTCGGTGGCGTGCTGGAGCGGCACCCGCGGCTCAAGCTCGTCTCGGCCGAGAACGACATCGGCTGGCTCGCCAACGCCTTCCGGCGGCTGGACCAGGCCTACTACCGCTGGGGCAACCGCTATCCGGCGATGCAGATGTCGGCCACGGACTACTGGCGGCGGCAGGTCTACTGCACCTTCCAGGACGACGTGGCCGGCGTGCGCACGCGCGACCTGGTCGGCAGCGACAACCTGCTCTGGGCCTCGGACTACCCGCACTTCGACTCGACTTGGCCGCGCAGCCAGGAGTTCATCCAGAAGAACTTCGGCGACATCCCGCTCGATGAGAAGGAGAAGTTCCTGCGCGGCAACATGATCACGCTCTACAATCTGGACCTGAACTGAGACGGCCGGAGAGAGCGAGGACGCGATGGCATCGATCCTGATCAGCCCCGAAGGGCACTCCGCGGAGCGCTGCGCCGAGCTGGCGCCACGCCGGCTCGCCACACTCGACGGCGCCACGGTTGGCCTGCTCGGCAACTCCAAGCTCAACGCCGACGCGATCCTCGGCGCGCTCGGGGCGTTGCTGGCCGAGCGTTACGGCCTGGAAACGGTCGTGGCCCGCACTAAGCCGAGCTTTTCGTTGCCGGCGCCGGCGGCGATCGTGGACGAGCTGGTGGCCAAGTGCCAGGTGGTGATCGCCGGCGTGGGCGATTGAGGGTCATGCAGCGCGGCCAGTGTGGCCGACGGCACGATCTTCGAGAAGCGCGGCATTCCGGCGGCGGCGATCGTCACCACGCGCTTCGTGCATACGGCGGATATGATGGCCCGCCGCCACGGCTTTCCCGGCTACCGCTACGCGCAGGTGCCGCACCCGATCGGCAACCTGACCGCCGCGCAGGTGCGCGAGCGGGCGAGCGAGGTCCTGCCCGACGTGCTCGCCATCCTCGGCCTCGACGGCGGCAACGCAGCGGCCGGCACGCGACCGGGTTGAGGCAGCCGCTGGCCGCCGTCGGTCTTACGACGCCGGGTTCCAGCTCGTGTTGGCGCTGACGCAGATGAACGACGCTTCCGGCGAAGCGCTGGTGGCGCCGTAGTCTACCGGCGCGCCCGGATCGCTGAAGTAGCCGGCGCGCAGCGTCTTCAGGCTGTTGTCGAAGCGCCAGATCGAGGCCACCAGCGCCGGATCGGCCAGACGCTGCAAGATGTTGACGATCGGTGTTGCCACCGGCAGGTTGAAGATCACCTGGTTGCAGCCCCGCGTCAGCGGCGCCGAGCGCAGCGCGTTCTGATCGGTGAGCCGCACCGATGTGAAGGCCTGCACCTCGTTCGCCGGGCTTGGCGCGATCACCGCGGGCAACAAGCCGCCCAGCACCAGCGTGTACGCGTTCTGGCCCTGCACCGCCAGCGCCCCGATCGAAGCGATCGGCGACTGCCCGCCGGCCGGATAGACGTTCACCGTGTAGCTGCCGGGCTGCAGCGCCGTGTAGTCGCTGGCGTTGCCGTAGCTCAGTCCGCCGGCAAGCGTGAAACCGGCGTCGGTCCGTACGTCGAAGCTGCCGGAGCCAGGCGAGGCGTTGACGATGCGCAGCCGCGGCAGGCCGTCGGTGGCGAGGCCGGCGTTGTCGCTGAGCTGCACGTGGCGGGCGATCAGCAGGTCCGGGGTCACCGCGATCGTGACATCGGAGGTGGAGACGAGGCCGGAGATCACCCAGGTGTAGCTGCTGCCGGCGTCGATCGTCGCGGTGTCGCTCAGCAACTGGTCGAGCCTGCCCGACGCCGTGATCTGCACGTGGTGGCCGCCCGGCGCCAGGCCGAAATACTCCGAGGTCTCGCCGAAAGCGAGGCCGGTGATCGCCCGGCCGCCGTCGATGTAGACGTCCAGCGCGGGCGCATCGGCGGAAAGATGCAGGAAGCTGATCCGGCCCGAGGGGCTGGACTGCGCCACGGCCGCGTGGCGGGAGGGCAAGAGAGCGCCAAGGACGGTGACGAGCGCAAGCAAGGCCAAGCGGCCGCGCTCGCCGCGGCGGTGCGGCCGCGCCGCTGGTGGCAAAGGGTTCCTCCCGATGCTGCGGTGGAACGGACGGTCACGCCGGGCACGGGCGCCCGTTCGGCTTCAAGAGGCGATGATAGCACAGCCCCCGACGCCTCCGACGCCGCGGCGCGGCCCGACGCCGCACGCGCCGCGCAGATCGGCCTCAGCCTCACCAGGGCCCTTTCCCGTTTCGGCTGGTCAGGAGATTCGGGAGGTTTGAGGTCTTTTGAGGTCTTAAGGAAGCGGATCGTTGGCAAGAAGCTCCGGGCAAGGATTGGGTTAGCGATCCGGGATAAGGCAGGATGCCGCGTACGGCGCCGTGCGCGGCATCCTGCCGGAACTGCGTCGCGAACCTGTCACTTCAGTAACAGTTTGGCGGGAATTGTTCCTAACCCTATGCCCGCGCGATCTTGCACCGATATTATCGGTGGAACACTTCAGCAATCGTTGCCCCGTTCAGCACGTATCCGGGGATCACCCCGAAAAGGCAAACCCGCCGAAAGGCGGGGGCGCAAAGCCACGGGCCTACCGCCGCGTCAGCGGCCACGGCAGCCGGGCCGCCGAAGGCATGGACCCCTGGTGTCCTCCCTCTTCGTGCGAGCCGCTGCCGATCTCTCCCGGCAGCGGCTCGTGCGTTTGAGGCGAGAACCCGATGTCTCTGGTCCGCTCCACCGCTTTCACCAGGCGCGGCGCTCAGTGCACGCACCGCCCTCACCGTTCCTTGCACCGCTTGCTCGGCGCGGCGGCGCTGGCGGCCGCCAGCCTTGGTGCCGCGGCCTTCGGCGCCGGTGGGCTGTCGCACGCGGCCATCTCCGCTCAGCCCGCCGCGGCACGGGCCGAGACCGCGGTACAGCGTCACGTCGTCGCCTACTTCCCGATCTGGGCGCGTAACAGCGGTTACAGCGAAAACGACATCGACTTCAACGTCGTCACAGACGTGGCGCACTTCGCCGTCACGCCGCGACCGGACGGCACGATCCAGATCCCTGACTGGGGGCCGTTCCCCGACCCGGCCCTGATCGTGAAGACGCACGCGGCGGGGGCGCGCATCGTGCTGGTCGTGGGCGGCGACGACGAGGCGGCCCGCGCCGGCTTCAGCGGCCTGGCCGCACACGAGAGCACGCGGCAGGAGTTCGTGAGCGACCTGCTGCGACTGGTCGATGCCAACGGCTACGACGGCGTCGACCTGGACTGGGAGTTCCCCAACTCGGCGGCCGACCGCGACAACCTTACGGCGCTGATCGCCGCTCTGCGCGCGGCGCTCGGGCCGAACCGCTCGCTCTCGCTGGCCGCGGCGCCGACCGACTACCGCGGCCAGTGGCTCGACGTGGCCGCGATCGTGCCCGATCTGACCTGGTTCTCGTCCATGACCTACGACATGGGCGGCGCCGGCTGGAGCCACTACGCGGACGACAACGCGGCGCTGCACCCCGGCCGTCCCGGTGAGGACAACGTCGCCGACAGCGTGGCCTACTACCTGGGCCGCGGTGTGCCGGCTGAAAAGCTGTTGATCGGCCTGCCCTTCTTCGGCCAGCGCTACGACCAGGCGACCGGCGTCTACGCGCCCCTGGCCGCGCCGACGAACGGCAGCTCGCCCGACTACAAGGACATCGCCATGCTGGTCAACCGGGGCTGGACGCAGGGGCGCAATGCGCAGACGCAGACACCCTACCTGCAGCGCCAGGACGGCCCCGGCGTGATTACCTTCGACGACGCGGCCTCGATCGCGGCGAAGTGCCGGTATGTCGTCTCTGCCGCCATCGGCGGCGTGATCGTCTGGCGGCTGGGCCAGGACGTAGTGGCGAACTCGCAGCCGCTGCTGCATGCCGCCGGCGCCTGCCGCTGAACCGACGGGAGCGCGAGCGGCCGCGCCGGCGCAACGCCGCCGGCTTCTTCAGCGTGATGCGCTGATTCTGCCAGCTCACCACGCCGTGAGCCCCGACGCGCTGCAACTGGCGGCCGCTGCGCCCACGCTCCCCGCCGCAACGACGGGGGGCGCCGCCGAGCAGACGAACACGCACCGGCACCCAAGTACACTCCTTGGCGAACCCTTTCCTCTGGCCCGACGAAGGGAGGGCTAGTCGAGAGCTCCCGAAAGTCCTCGAACCGCGCCTTTGCTCCCGTGACTCCTGTGACTCCGCTGATACGTGACATGAACATGAGGGGAAGGGACAGCCGAGCCTCTGCGAGGCAGGGAACGGCGCGCGGCTCCGGCCCGCCGAAGCGGGAATGCTATAGTTGAGACAGATTGCCGGGGCCGCGGGCGCGGCGTTCGGCGTGAGGGCAGAGGATGCAGTCAGACGTCGAGCGCACGCTCACCCGTGTGCCCCTCTTTCGCCAGCTCGGCCGGGCGTACATGCTGGACATCGCCCACAACGCCGACCTGCGCGACTTCGATGCGGGCGAGACGATCGTGGCCGAGGGCGACCCGTCCGAGAGCTTCTATGTGATCGTGCGCGGCTCCGTCGAGGTGCTGAAGGAGCGGGAGAAGGGCGCTGCCCGCGTCGTGACCACGCTCGAAGACGGCCAGTACTTCGGTGAGCTGAGCATCTTCGACAACCAGCCGCGCTCCGCCACGGTGCGGGCGACGAAGGCGACGACCTGCCTGGTGATCCCTCGCTGGGAGATCCTTCAAACCGTCGAGGCCTCGCCGGAGGTCTCCAAGCGCATGCTCGCCTATCTGAGCAGTCGCCTGCGCGCCACCACCGACGCCCTGCCGTTCGATTAAGCCGGCGCCGCCTCCTCCACGGTGAGGACGTGGCTCGTGCTCAGCAGGACGGGCAGCCGTTCCAGCGTCTCGTGCCGCGGCTCGGGCACGCTGAGGAAGCGCGGCAGCACGGAACAGGGCAGATCGCGCAGGAAGCGGCACTCCTTGAGCGCCGCCTGCACGGTGTGGCGATCGCCGCCGTAGGCGAGGTAGTCCAGCCGGCCCAGCCAGGGCGCCAGTTGCGCTTCGGCCGCGGCGCAGAGGCCGCCGAACAGCTCATGCACCTGCTTCTCGCGGATGCGGTCGAAGCGGCGCTGGCTCTGACCGCCCTTGCGATGGCGATTCTTGACGAAGCGGGTGTCGTTGCGCGACTGCACCAGCGTCTCGCCGTCATAGACGCCGATCGCCCAGCCGCCCAGCCGCAACAGCACCGCGGCGATGCGCGGCGCCGAGGCAAGCAAGTCCCGCAGCGGCGCGGTGCGGCCGCCCGGTTCGCAGAACGAGGCGCGCAGCGGATAGGGCGGCACGACGAGCCGGCCGCGGCGCTCGCCGAGAAAGAGCACGGCGCCGGATTCGGCACGCTGCCGGTATGCTTCCAACAGCGCCGCGTGCGGCACTGCGGCGACCGCCGGCGGCAGCGGCTCGCCCGGCAGCAAGGCGGCGGTGAGCGCGATTTCGCCGGCCGCGCTGTCGATCGCGTCGAGCAGGCGCAGCAGCCGGCCGCGAGTGAGGTCCGTGTGGCTCAGCGTGGTGGTCATCGGCAAGGTCCGCCGTCGCGGATTGAGCCGCCGCCGTGGATCGGCGAGAGCGCCGGGCGGCGGGCGCTGCTCGTGGACGGCGTGGTGCAGTCGGTCGACCCCGACGACGCGGCCAGCGGCTACTGGCAGGCCATGATACCCGACCAGCGGCCGCGCAGCGCCCTGCTGCTGGGACTGGGCGGCGGCACGGTGGCGCACCTGTTGGTGCGGCGGTTTGGCCCGCTGCCGATCACCGGCGTGGACACCTCCGCCGAGATCATCGGCCTCGCCCGGGGAGAGTTTGCTCTGGCGCAACTGCCGCTGACGGTGGTGCGGGCCGACGCGCTGCAGTACGTGCACAGCACGGACGCGCGCTTCGGCTACGTGGCCGTCGATCTGTACCGGGGCAACCGGCTGACGCGCGGCGTGCTGGCGCTGCCGTTTCTGCGGGCGCTGGCGGCGCGGCTGCTGCCGGGCGGCACGGTGGCCTTCAACCTGTTCGCCGATGCCTATCTGGACGGACGCGTGCCGCGGCTGGAGCGCGTCTTCGAGCGGCTACGGCTGGACCTGGTGGGCGCGAACGCGATCTTCCACGGCCGGCCGCGACGGCCTCAGCGATGACGCAGCTTGCCGCCGCCGCCGCCGTAGCGGTACGACTCGGCCCAGTACGAGGCGGAGCGCAGCAGGTCGCGCTCCAGGTTCTCCTTGCGCAGCCGCTCCTCGGCGCTGATCGGCTCCGCCGGTGTGGGCGTGTAGTTCGCGGCCAGCAGGCGCTCCTGATACTGGCGCCGGGCGGCGCGCAGGGTGCTGAAGCTGGCGATGACGGCGCCGCGCTCGACCACGTGATAGCGATGGTCGCAGGGGACGCGCTCGGTGCCGCGCTCGATGAACAGGTCGATGGCCGGCACGCCTTGCTTGTAGCGGCCGCCCAGCGGGGCAGCCGACTGTTGGGACGTCATCACACCCTCCCCACATCCGCCGGCACGAGCGCCGCGGCGCTCATGCTCCCGCCAGCATCATAGCCGGTCGCACGGCGATCCGCCGAATGCCGTTCACAACGTCACGGCCGAATGTGACGGAATCCACATGCGGAGGGCGCTCGCTTTCGGGCCGGCGCGTGCGCTGGAAGCGTTGGCGCGGGCGTATACTCGGCTTGCCTCGCCACTGCTGCATGTGTGCGTCTTGCGTTCGGTTCACGTGCGAAGGAGACGGCGATGAGCGATCGGTACGATGCGGACGCTTACTGGCCGCGGCTGGCGGGCAGGCGGCTGAACCGGCGCCGGCTGGTGCAGGGCGGCGCGGCGGCCGCGGGCGTCGCGGCGCTGGGCCTGGCGGGGTGCAGCAGCAATAACAACAAGCGTGCAGCCACCACCGCGCCCGCGGCCTCCACGAGTGCGGGCACGGCCGCGGCATCCGCTACGCGCGCGGCGGCGAGCAGCAGTGCGGCCACCGCCGCGGCCGCCGGCACGCCCGGTGCGGCCGTGCTGCCCACGGCGCAGGCAAACCTCAAGACCGGCGGCACGATCCAGGGCGTAATCGTGGGCACCGCGAACCTCGATCCGGTGGCGAACACGACCTACCGTTCGCAGTGGCTGGCCGGCTTTCACTACGGCCGGCTCTTCCGCTTCGCCGCCGCCGCCGACCCGCAGATCACCCTGAACCGCACGCCGGTGCCGGATCTTGTCCAGGGCTACGAGGTCTCGCCGGACGGCCTGACCTACACGATGAAGCTGCGGCAGGGGGTAAACTTCCAGCCGCCGCTGTCGCGTGCCCTCACCTCGGCCGATGTGAACGCCAGCTACCAGTACTTCACGGGCAGCGCCAAGAACGTGAACAACGGCGTCTACAAGCCGATCGTGGACAGCCTGACCACGCCCGACGACAGCACGCTCGTCTGGAAGCTGAAGCTGCCCTATGCGCCGTTTCTCAACAAGCTGGCCAATCCGCAATACTTGTGGATCATGTCCAAAGACGCGGCCACGGACGGCAAGATCGATCCGTCGCAGCAGGCGATCGGCGTCGGCCCCTGGATCTTCGCCGGCGCCACGCCCACGGCCTTCACCTGGAAGAAGAACCCAGACTACTACCTGAAAGGGCTGCCCTACGCCGACGGCGCCGTGCTCGACATCATCCCCGACAGCTCCACGCAGGAGGCGCAGTTTCAGGCCGGCCGCATCGACGTGCTCGGCGTGCAGCCCGCGGACGTGGATACCATGAAGAAGGCGGTGCCAAAGGCGCACGTGGACGAATACGACCCCGACGGCATGTCGCTGCTCTTCTTCACCAACGTCAGCGACGCCTCTAGCCCCTTCAAAGACGTGCGCGTGCGCCAGGCGGCCTCGCTCGCCGTCGACCGGCAGGCGCTGATCGACGCGATCTACAGCGGCCGCGGCGTCTGGGACAACCTGATCAATCCCGGCCTGGGCAAGTGGTACCTGGACCCGCAGGGCAAGGAGATCGGCGAGTCGGCGAAGTGGTTCAAGCACGACCCGCAGCAGGCGAAGCAGCTAATCGCCGCCGCCGGCCACGCCGACACCCAGTTGAAGTACATCTATCCGAACAACGCCTACGGCGACCTCTACAACGCGACGGCCGACGCGATTCGCGGCATGCTCGCCGACGCCGGCTTCAGGCTTCAGGTCGTGACGGTGGACTACCTGAAGGACTGGATCGACCCGGCGCACGGCTACGCCTTCCAGGGCCTGCCGCCGAACAGCATCGGCTACGCCTTGCAGACGCCGTTCACCGATCCGGACGACTTCCTGACGGGCATGTTGACGAAGGACGGCAACCGCAACGCCGAGTTTGTGGACGACGCGGACCTGACGGCGCTGGTGAAGAAGCAGCAGGTCGAGCTGGACGAGAGCAAGCGCCTGCAAGAGGTCTACGACGTGCAGCGGGCGCACGCGGACAAGATGTACTACCCGCCGATCATCTACACGAAGGCGTATTCGTTCCAGCAGCCCTGGGTGCAGAACTTCTTCGTGGTCGACAACTACAACTTCGGCACGGAGCAGTACGCCAATATGTCGGTGAACAACAAGTAGGCGAATGGCGGTGAACGCGGAGCAGATCGCCTTTCGTCCGCTTCAAGCCGACGATCTTCCGAGGATGTACCGCTGGATCAACACGCCGCACGTGGCGCGCTGGTGGGATGCGGCGCCGTCGCTTGCCGCGGTGGAAGCGGAGTATCTGCCGCGTATCACCGATTCCGGGCCGACGCAGTGTTACGCGATCCTGCTTGCGGGCGAGCCGGCCGGCTTCATCCAGACCTATCTGATCGACGACCATCCCGAATACGCCGCGGCGGTTGAAGTCGAGCGCGGCGCGGCCGGTGTGGATCTGTTCATCGGCGAGGCCGAGCATGTGCACCGCGGCCTGGGGGCGCTGGTTCTGCGCCGCTTCCTGCGCGATGTGGTCTTCGCCCGCGCGGGGGCGGAGGCCTGCATCATCGGACCGGCGGCGTCGAACGCGAGCGCCATCCGTGCCTACGAGAAGGCGGGCTTCCGCTATCTGAAGAGCGTGCGCGTGCCTGGCGAAGCCGAACCGGAATACCTGATGCGGATCACGCGGGCCGAGGCGCTGCACGACCGCTGACGGAGGCGCCGAAGCTGCCCCTGGTGTACCGTAGGCGCCGGACGCTCGCGCGGAGCGGGAGGGGGCGATGGCGACGGGGCTGCTGACGGATCTGCGCGTGGTCGAGCTGGCGAATGCACCGGGCGCGGCCTACTGCGGCAAGCTGCTGGCCGACGCCGGCGCCGAGCTGATCGCGGTCGAGCCGCCGGGCGGCAGCCGCCTGCGCACGCTGGCGCCCTTCGTGCACGCCGTCGTAGCCATCCGCGGCGACCAGCGCGGCCACCGCGGCGACGAACGCCGGGCGCAGCGCCGGCTGCACGACCGCGGCGAAGCTCTGTGCGGTCTCCGGCCGGTCGTCGCCGACGACGAGCACGCTCGACTCGCCCTCCGTGTGCGCGGCTGCCGCCGACGCCGGATCGGGGAAAGGTCCCCAGACGGGCGGCGCCAGGGTGCCATCGCGGCGTGGCGGGATAGCGAAATGGGCAACGGTGTTCACCACGCCGAAGTCGATCTGGTCGGAACGGTAGCCGTTGCCGCGTTCCGAAGTAAGTGTACATAAGTTCTTGGTGCCCCGCCGCGGCCTGAGCGATGCTGGCCCGTGGTCGACAAACTGCCAAGAACTTTTGCAACCCTACTTAGGCGGGAACGTAACCGACGATGCGGCGCGGCGTCGGCGGCGATTCGGCGCGCATGTTGCATACGGTGACGGCGTGCAGCGGAAGCAGCAGGGTGGCCGCTGCCACGAGTGCGGTTGCAAGCTGCCACCGTCGCGCTTCCCACCGGGAAAATGGGTGTGAGAGCCTGGACATCGCCATACCTCGTTCACGAGCTGCGATGGCGAGTACTGTGCTGGGGGCGGGGCGCCTGCGGTGCGCGGTGGATTGGCGGCGCCCGTGCGGGCACGGCGCTGTCGGGAGGGCCGCCCGTAGCATGTCCGGAGTCGCAGATCAACGACGCGGTGGACGGCCCGCGGCGCCGGTGCGGGACCGGCGCCGCGGGCCGCGACGGCTTTAGGTGCGCCGCATCCGCAGCAGGGAGAGACCGCCAAGCGCCAGGCAGCAGGCAGACAGCAGCAGGGCGTAAAGCACCGCGGCACGCCGATTCTGCTGCCGGTGGAGCAGCCCGCCCGTACCGGCGTTTGGCAGACGGAGCGAGGCGGGTGCTGTATGCGGCTGCGCCCGCGTTGCCGGCAGCGCGATGCCACCACCGGATGCGCCACCAGCTGCCGCTCCGATCACGAACATCGGTCCAGGCGACGCGGGCGCAGCCGGCAGGCCCGGGCTCGGAGGCGCGATCCCGGCGCCATTCGTCGCCGCAGCGCCGCCGTTCGTCGCTGGTGCGCTTGCCGCGGCGGCAAACGCTACGGGCGACGATGGAGAGGACGCACCGACAGGAGGCAGCGCCGGTATTGACGCGATGGGCGCCGGCGGCGGCGGCACAGTCGGGAGCACCGTTTCGCTCGGCGGCGTCGTGCTGCCGGGCGGCATGGTTTCGCCCGGGGGCGGATTGCTGCCCGGAGGCGTGGTGCTGCCGGGTGGGGTGCTACCACCAGGCGGCGGATTGTCGTCGGGGGGTGGTGTGGTGCTCGTCGCGGCGGCGCAACTCGTGGAGCTGGCACCGCCGAGCAAGCCCACGGCGGCCGGAACGCAGAGCGAAACCGGCGCCTGCACGAGAGGCAGCAGCCCTTCGCCGAGCTCTCCGTCGCTGCCGCTGCCCGTGGCGCTGCTGCCGCCCGTGGCGCAGCCGGCCGAAGCGCCGCTGCTGACCAGGGCGGCCGCCACGGGAACGCAGCCGTTGACCGGCGCCTGCACGGACGGCGCCAGGCCCGCCGGGGCGCCGCTGCCGTCGTTCGTGGCGCTGGCGCCGGAGGCGGCGCTCGCCGAGCATGCCGCCGAGCCCGTCCCATTCAGCGCACCCGCGGCGACCGGGGCGCAGCCATTCACCGGCGCCTGCACAACCGGAGCGATCAGGCCGCCGTTGCCGCTGCTCGTGGCCTGCGCGCCGGCGGAGGCCGAGCAGGACGCAGCGGCGCTGCCGTTCAGCGCGCCGGCCGCCAGCGGCGCACACCCGTTGACGGGAACCTGCGCCACTCCGCCGATCAGCGCTGCGCCGCTCGGGCCGCTTCCAGCGGAACGAGCGCCGCCGGTCGAGCAGGCGGCTGCGCCGCTGCCACCGGCGACGCCAGCCGCTACGGGCAGGCATGCGTTGACGGGCGCCTGTACCACGGTGTCAATCGGTGCTGGCACGCTGCCCGATTGACCGGTGGCGGTCGCCGCCGCGCCACCGCTCGCCTGGCAGCCGCTGCCGGCGGTACCGCCCAGCGCACCGACGGCGACCGGAGCGCAGCCGTTCACCGGCGCCTGCACCACGGGGGTGAGCAGGCTTGCGCCGTTCGTTCCGGCCGTGCCGCTGCTGATGGCGCTACTGCCGCCAGCCGCACAGCCTGCTGCGCTGCTGCCGCTCAGCGCCACTGCCGCCGGGATGCAGGCATTGATCGGCGCCTGCACGGCCGGCGCAACCGCGGGGGCCGTGTTGGGGCTTGCCTCGGCGCTGGCGCCGCCGGCCGCGCCGGCGCAACTCGCCGCGCTGCCACCGCCCACCGCCACGGCCACCGGCACACAGGCGTTGATCGGCGCCTGCACCACCGGGCTGAGCAGCGGCGCCGGAGCCGCCGCACCGCTGGAGCCACCACCGGTCGCGGCGGTGCTGGGTCCCGCCGAGGCCTGCGCGACCGCCGCCGCCGCCGGGGGCTGTGACACCGTAGCGGCCGGTAAGTGCGCGGTCACGGAGGCGCTCGCCGGCACGACGGGCGCCGCGATCTGCGCACTTGCCTGAGCGGGCGCGGCGGCCGGGGCGGCGCCGGGTTGTCCGGCGCTGAGGTTCACCGAGATGGTTACGCCGAGGGCGCCCGCCGTCTGCCCCGGCGTGGCGTTCACTGACTGCGGCGGGCAGACCGCCACGAGCGCCGAACCGCACGCCGCGGACGCCAGCTGTGGCGCCGCCGCGAGCAGGCCGATTCCCAGGATTCCGCCGGTAGCCGCTGCGGCCGCCGCGCGGATCCACCGTTTGCAATGCACCGCGATCCTCCCTGCCACCGCCGCGAGGGCGGGGCACATCCCATCGTCACGTTGCGGGAGATGGGGCGGCGTCCCGGCACCCGGAAAGAGCGCGGCGCATTCTGTGGCGGGCGGATCTGACCGCGCCGCCGCGCACTTTGCCCATGGGTGAAAGGACGCCGGAGAGTCTCAGCCAGGAGGAGTCAGGGGCGCATACACCAGCGAGAAGGGGCGCCGCAGCGCCCGGAACACGCTATCGAGAAAGGCTGCCAGAGCGGCGATCGCAAGCAGTCCCACCAGGGCGGCCGCGGCGGTTCCGCCCGGCGCGTGGCCGACCGCTCCGCCTGCGCCCGCAAGTGGCGTGCCTGCGCTGCCCGCGGCGTTCCCCGCCGGCGACGCCGGAATGAGTGCCATCGGATGCAGCGCCGCCTGCGAAGCCGTCGCGGACGTCGCCTCCGAGGGGAGGCTCGCAGGCGCGGCGGTGACGCCGAAGGCTTGCGTGCTGACGTGCACGGTGGGATGAGCGCCGCCGGCCAGCCCAGCCACCGAGGCATGGGCGCCGTTCGCCGCGGATGGGACGCTTCCGCCCGGCCGGGCAGCGCCATCGTCGTCGCTGCTCACCGTGTCCGGCTCGGCGGCCGCCGGCGCGATCGAAGGCGGCGGCACGACCAGGGCGGGCTGTGCGACGGCCGGCGCAGCGGGCGGCGCGGCAACCGACGTCACTGGCGCCGTCGAGGCCACCGGATCGGCGACCGGCAGCGTTGGCGGATCGTCGGTCGCGGCCGCGGTGGCCGCTACCGGCACGGGCGTGACGGCTTGCGCCTGCGGCCCCGGCGCGGCGCTATCGGGCAGGAAGCGGGCGCCGCTCGGCGGCTGCGCCGTGGCCAGCGCCGGTGGCTCGGTGGCCGCCGGTGGGGCGACGATCGGCGCCGTGAGGGGCGGCGTTGCCGGCGGAGCGGCGACGGGCGGTGGGGGTGGGAGCGGCGGCGCGCCGCCGACGGCCGTGACGATCGGCGCGATGACCGCGTCCACTGTGTCTACGGCGCCGAACACCGTCGGCCGGATCGTCTCCACCGGGTGGTTGAGCACGGGCTGTAGGGGCTGCAGCAGCGGCGCCGCAGCCGGTACGACCGTCGTCACCGCGTTTGCGACCGGTGCGGCCACGGCCTGTAGCGGCGTCGCGGCGGTTACGCCGGTCTGAAGCGCCTGGGAGACGGCCGCGGTGGCGCCCTGTGCGAGCGGCGCGGCCGCGGGTAGCGGCGGTACCGAAACGGGCGGCGCACTGGCGCGTACGGCTGGCGGCAGCGCCACCGGCGGCGCTAGGTAAACGGTCACAGCAGGCGTCGTGGTGGCGCCGATTGCCGGTACCGGCGCGGCCCCGGCCATCGGCGCGAGCACCGTTGCCACGGCAGGCGCGGCCGCGAGCGCCGCGAGTGGGGGTGGGGCAAGCACGGGCAGCGGCTGGCTCGGCAGCGGCACGCCGGGGCCCTGGGCGTGCACGGCAGCCGTACCCGCCAGCGCACAGAGCGCCGCAAGCGAAGCCGCACCGGCTCGGGCGAGCCTGTTCATGGCCTGGCGAACCCTCTTCCGTGCAACAATCCTGCCCTGACCTGCTCCGCACGCCTACGGAGAATCCCGCCAATGTGTACGCATCTTTCCGTGCGACGCTGGCGGAAACCCGCCACGGTCTGGCGCGAGGTCGCCACCATGCGTACGTGATGGGATTCGGGCGTCATCCAGCGCTCACGTTCGCTATGAAGGAAGCGCCCCGTACCGCCGGGGGCAGGCTCAACCCACGAGGCGCAACGAGGCGGCCTTCATCCCGAGTACGAAGGCGGAGGGCGCCTCGAACTGCGCCTCCAGCATGGCGACGATGCGCTCCACGGTGCGCAGGCTGAGATGTTCCGCCGCGGCGATCTCCTCGCGGGCCAGGCCGGCGGCGAGGCCGCGCAGCACGGCGTGCTCGCGCTCCTTGAGCGCGGCCGGCGGCGGCTGCGCGACCGCGGGAACGCTCCGTTGCCAGGCTTCACCGCGGGCTCGGGCGACCTCCGCCGTCGTCACCACCAGGTTCGCCTCCAACACCGCGCGGAGGCAGAGCTGAACGGCCGCGGCGTTTAGGCCGTTCAAAAGGAGGTAGCCGGCCACGTGCGCGGAGGCGTACACCGGCAGCTCATCGGTCTCGACCGTTTCGGCCAACACCATGACCCTGGTCTTCGGCCGGCGCTGATTCAGGTCCAGCGCCAGCCCCGATGATGGCCGCCCTTGCAGCGGCGAGCAGAGCAGCACGGCATCCGGCGCCGCCGCCGTCGCCGCATGCACCGCGCCGCGCGGATCGAATGCCTCGCCGATGAGCTTCATGTCGGGCATGCGGCTCACGATCGTGCGGAGTCCGTCCCAGGCCAACGAATCGGCCCCGATTAAGAACAGCCGGTGTTGCCCCATTTGCATCGGTATCGCGCGCCGACGGCGCTCCCTTACCCACTCAGCTATCGCCGAGCAGTGAACGTGGCCACCGTACAAACGACTAACTCCAACCAACACATTCAGCACAGCGAATATGCCGCGCGTCAAGAAAATCGGGTAACGGAATGGGCAAGACACGGCGAATCCGCCAGCGCCAGCCGCAGGGCTGCGCTTGAATCGCGGCCGTTCGGTCAGCATGAATGTGCGCTCGCCGTGAGCGGCAGCCGCCCGGCGGCGGGGAGTGATTGACGATTCGCGGCGGCGTCAGAGCCGAGCGAGCGCCTGCATCAACGAGCGCATGCCCGGCGCGTCGGGGTGGCCAGGGCCGAACAGCGCCAGCGCCAGCCAGCCCACGATCAGCGCAAGAAAGACCCCGCTACGGCGGTGCTAGAGGTTGAGCGTCCAGCCGGGGCCGGAGCGCCGGCGAATCCAGAGCGCCGGGTCGAGCCGCGCCGAAAGTGCCAACCCCAGCCAGATCACGGCCACCATCAGCAACGTGAAGATGAGCGGGCCGGCGGTGGGCAATCCGGCGGCATGCATCTGTGCTGGGGTCGGCCGTGGCGAACCGGCTGCTCCCGCTCCCAGCCGTCTGGGAACGCCCGCACAAACCGATCGAGCAGCGGTGGCTCATCGCTGCCAGGCAGCAGCAACGCCACGCCGGCGATGCGCACGGGCCGCCGCGATCGTGCATTTTGCAGCCAGGATACGCTGCCTGGGGCGCTGTCCCGGTTGCGGAGTGGCCGCCGGCGCGGCGCATGTGCCATCTGAGACGATGTGGAACGTGGGGCCTGGTCTTTCTACCTCCGGCAGCATGGGCGCCTCACCGCGGCCCGCTGCTACGATGAGCGCCGCAGATCAGCCAGCCGAGGCGGCGGCGCGATGGTGGCCGTGCAAAACCTGCTCGACGAACTGGCGGTGGTGGCGCACGCTGACCCTGCGCCATCTGCTTACCCACACCGGCGGCTTCTTCGGCGACCGCTTCGAGGATCACGGCGCGGACGCGGGCGCCCTGGCGCGGGCCGTCGCCGGCTTCGGCACGCTGCGCCAGTACGCGCCGCCCGGCGCGGTCTGGGCCTACTGCAACCTCGGCTTCCAGCTCGCCGGACGCATCGCCGAGGTCGTGCTCGGCCAGCCGTTCGAGACGGCCGTGCGTGCGCGCGTGTTCGCGCCGCTCGGCATGGAGCACAGCTTCTACTTCGCCGATGAGGCGATCACCTTCCCGCTCGCCGCCGGCCACAACCTGCTGCCCGATGGCACAAACGAGGTCGCCCACGTCTGGGCGCGGGCGCGCTGCCGTGCGCCGCAGGGCGGCGTGACGTCGTGTGTCGGGGACCTGCTGCGCTTCGCCGCACCGCACCTGGGCGACGGCGCGAGCGACGACGGTCGCCGCGTGCTCTCGCCGGAGAGCGTGCGGCTGATGCAGACGCCGCTGGTGGAGGCGACGGAGCCGCCACACTGGGGGCTGGGCTGGTCGCTGGACAGTATGGACGGCGGCGCGGCCTGGGTTGGGCACGGCGGCGTCACCAACGGCTTCCAGGCGCAACTCTCGCTGCTGCCTGAGCACGGCTTCGCCTTCGCCGCACTTTCCAACGGCAACCAGGGCGGCGCCGTGATCCGCGCGATCGAGGCATGGTTGCTCGATCGCTGCCTCGGTCTGCGCCGACGCGAGCCGCGCGAGATCGCGCTTGCTGAGGCCGAGCTGGCGCCGCTGGCGGGAAGCTACGACGGCCCGCTGGCGCGCTACACGCTCAGCGTTGCAAGCGGCGGCCTGCGCATCGAGGAGGACCGGCTCAACCCCTTCACCGGCACGCGCTCGCCCGTCGCGCCGGCGCAGGCGCGGCCGATTGGCCCGCGCCGGTTCCGCATCCTCGACGGCGCCCAGGCCGGCGCGATCTTCGATTTCCTGGGCGGCCGGGCGGCGCAACCGCGCTGGCTGCGCATGAACAACCGCCTGGCCGACCGCATCGCCTGAGACGCTCGCGACGCAGCGCCGTACACTGAAGGCGCAAGGCACGCCGCGTTCCGCCGGAGAGGCCGCCATGACCACCGAAAAGACGCTCGTCACGATCAAAGACGTCGAAGCGAACCCGCCGCCGGGCCGCTGGGAACTGCTCGACGGGGAGGTAGTGCCGATGCCGCCTGCCGGTGGGGAACACAACTGGGTGATGAACCGCTTCGACGTGCGCCTCACGACGTATGTGGAGGCGAACGATCTCGGCGTAGTGCTGCCGGGCGACACAGGCATTATCCTGGGGCGCAGGCCCGACCGCATCCGGGCACCGGATCTCTGCTTCTTTGCGAAGGGCCGATTACCCGGCGACCGGCCGCCGTCCGGCTATCTGGAGATCATCCCTGATTTTGTCGTCGAGATCGTCTCGCCGGGTGACCGCGCGGGCGAGATTCAGCAGAAGACCGACGAGTGGCTGAACGCGGGGGTGCGCTTGGTTTGGGTCGCGTACCCGGAGTCGCGCACCGTGGTTGTCAGCTCAGGATCGGACACGCAACGGATCTACCGCGTCGGTGACGCGCTGACAGGCGATCCAGTCCTTCCCGGCTTCAGCACGCCGGTGGCCGCGCTCTTCGCCTGAGCCATCCACTCCTGCGCCACGGAGGCCCGCCGCTCGTGACCACCAGCAACTTTCCCGACCTGAGCCAGATCGAGACACCGGAATGCTGGGCGCCGCTGGCCGCGCACCGCGAGCTGCCTGACCTGGGCAAGCCGCTGCACGACCAGAACCTGGCCGACGCCTTCTACGATCGGCTGCGTGAGTACATCGAGAGCGTCTTTCAGCATCTGCAGACCGGCCAGCAGCTCGAGATTTACTTCTTCAGCGCCGGCGGCGGGCCGATCCTCGTGACGCAGCTCGGCTACATCAATCCGAACATCATCGTGATCTACGGCCTGGATGTGGACGGCAACCCCTGCAGCTTCGTCGTACACATGAACCACGTCGAGCTCGAGGTGCGCATCCGCGCGATCGAGCAGCCGGTCAAGCGCAACACGATCGGCTTTATACATCCCGCGTCGCCCGCGCAGCGCGCGCCGAACGACCGGTCAACACCAGTGGCGCCGCCCGCGGGCAGCGGACCGGCGAACCCACGCCCGCACACGGGCTGAGCATGCCCGCGGGCGGGCGCAAGACGACTGGGAAGGAGACCGCCGCGAATGGCCGCCATGACCCCCGCGCAGCGCGACGCCTTTTTGCGCCAGCCGCGCATCGCCATGCTGATCACGCTGTACGACGACGGCGCCCCGGCGGCCGTGCCGGTCTGGTTCGAGTGGGAGGGCGAGCGGGCGCGGATCTTCACCGGGCGCGGCTCGGAGAAGATCCACCGCGTGCAGGCGAACGCGCGGGTGGCGCTCTGCGTGGCCGAGCCGGCCGGCGTGCCCGAAGCCTGGGTCACGATCGAGGGCACGGCCGCGGTCCTGGACGGCGGCTGGGCACTGGCGCAACGGCTGGCGCCGCGCTATTACCGGGCCGGGCAAGCGGCGAAGGTGCTGGCCGAGTGGGGCCGGACGCCGGAGCAATGGGTCGTGATCGAGATTACGCCGCGGCGCATCCGCTCGCTGGCGCCGTGAGCTTCGGCTACGCTGGGGATGGTCGCCGGGCCGCGCGGGCGTCGGCGCCGGCGCGAAAGGTGGAGGCATGAGCAGCTGGCAGGAGCGCCTGCGGCCCACCGAGCCGGGCGACCGCGAGCGCATCGAGGCGCTGATCGCGCGCTGGTGGGGTGCGCCGGTGATCGTCTCGCGCGGGAAGACGCACCGGCCGGCCGAGCTGGAGGGGTATCTGGCGGAAGCGCGCGGCGAGATCGCCGGTCTGGTAACCCTCTACCGCGAAGGCGACGAGTGCGAAGTCGTAACCCTGAACAGCGAGGAGCCCGGCTCCGGTCTCGGCGCGGCGCTCATGCACGCCGCGATCGAGCACGCCCGCGCCCACGCCTGCCATCGCCTCTGGCTGATCACCACCAACGACAACACACACGCGCTGCGCTTCTACCAGCGA
The DNA here is from genome assembly GCA_035310145.1 of Dehalococcoidia bacterium. NCBI lineage: Bacteria > Bacillati > Chloroflexota > Dehalococcoidia > Dehalococcoidia bacterium. Next base: position 3,006 of record DATGEL010000110.1, on the reverse strand, counting down.
CTCGGCATGCGCATCGCCGCGGTGCGCATCGGCGCGGTGGACGAGGCGCGGCGGCTGAAGCCCGAGATCCCGCTGACGGGCCACGGCGGCATTCCCATCCACGACGAGATCGAGCTGTCCGTGGCGCTCTGATCAGCGGCTACGGGGCAAACTTGAACTCATCCAGCGGGTAGAAGCGCAGCCACGCCTTGCCCTTGATATTGTCGCCGCTCACCGGCCCCCAGAAGCGCGAATCGGCGCTGTTGCCGCGGTTGTCGCCCAGCACGTAGTACTGATTCGCCCCCAGCGTCACGTCGCAGTACTGTCCGCCGCAGGTCGTGGTCTGGCCGTGCACGTAGCTTTCGCTGAGCGCCTGGCCATTGACGCTCACCGTGCCGTGCGCCACCACGACGTGGTCACCGGGCACGCCGATCACGCGCTTGATGTAGTCGTCCGGGCTTTGCACCGGCGGCTTGAAGACGACGACGTCGCCGTGTGCGGGACTGCCGACGAGATATTTGGTAATGAAGATGCGCTGCCCCTGATGAAAGGTGGGCTGCATGCTGGGACCGAGCACCTCGCGGCCCTGCGCCACTTCGCGCGTACCGACGAAGATCACGGCGACGATCGCGACGCTGAGCAGCGTCTCACGCAGCACGGGCCAGAGGCGGCTGCGTCGGGGCGTCCGCGGCATCGCGGCCGGCGCGGAGTCCAGCGGCGGCTCCAAAGAGGTCAACTCTGCATAGGCTGCTTCGGCGAACGCCGACTTCTGGCCGGCCGTCAGGTCGGAGGCCGGCTCGTGGCTGTCCGTGGTCATGCTCTCCTCGCGCGGCGCCCGTGCCGGCGCGCCGCTCCTTCTCAGTATCCATCATGCCGTGCCGCAGCTTAAGCGAAACTGAGAGTACCACCGCGGCGGGTTGACCGCGGTGCTAACGTGCCGGTGTGCAGGGGACGCCGGCGGCCAGACCGACCGCCGCGGAGGTGACACGGCATGGCGGCGAGCGAAGCGCTGATCCTGGTCCCGCTCGACGGCTCCGAGCTGGCAGAGGGCGCCCTGCCGTACGCGGCGGCGCTGGCGGGCGCCTACGCCGCCCGGCTGCTGCTGCTCGGCGTGGTGCCGCGCGAGCCCGCCCCTGGCGCATTCGGCCTGCCGCCGCAGGAGTGGCGCCACGTCGAAGCGGCTGAGCGCCGGCAGCTCCGCGGCTATCTGCAGGCGACGGCGAAGCGGCTCGGCGACGCACTCGTCGCCGGCGTCCGCACCCAGATCGGCGATCCGGCCGAGCAGATCCTGCGCGCCGCGCGGCGGCGCGGCGTCCACACGACCGTCATGGCCACGCACGGCCGTGGCGGCGTGGGCCGGCTTATCCTCGGCAGCGTCGCGGACAAGGTGATGCGCCTGACCGAAGGCCCGCTGTTACTCTCCAGCGCACCGCCCGGCGCCGGGCGACGGCAGGCGCAGCTGCGCGCCCTGGCCGTGCCGCTGGACGGCTCGGCGCGGGCCGAGCTGGCGCTGGCGCCCGCGGCCGAACTGGCGCGGGCGACGACGGCCACGCTCGTCCTGCTGCGCGCCGAGCCCTGGCGGCTGGCCGCGCTCACGGCGGGCGCGGCGTACGTGCCCAACGTCGACACGTTCGAGGATGAGGTCACAGCCGCCGCACAGGCGTATCTGAGCGCGGTGCGGCAGCGCCTGCCCGCGGGCGTTGCCAGCGAGACCGCCGTGCTGCGCGGCGGCGCGGCCGATGCCATCGCCGCCTGCGTGCGCCAGCGCAAGCTCGACCTGGTCGTGATGACCACTCGCGGCCGCGGCGGGCTGCGCCGGCTGGCTCTGGGCAGCACGGCCGACCGCCTGGTGCGAGCAGGGCTGCCGGTATTGCTGCTGCGCGAAGGGGCGCCGTAGCGGCCCGCCCACGGCGATGAGCACGGAGGCAACGAGCCTCGCGATATGGCGGGGGGGTGGAGTATGCTGAGCGCCAACGCGGCGGAATCTGAGCCTTACATCGAGGTTCGATATGTCGTTCGATCCAAATGCCAAGCTTGACACATCGGAGGTGTCCGACCAACGCGGCGCCGGCGGCGGCGGCGGGGTGCTGGGCGGCATTCCGGGCGGCGGCATGACGGTCGGCGGCGGCGCGATCGGCATCCTCGTCACGATCATCGCCGTGCTGCTCGGCGTCAATCTGCCGGGCGGCGGCACGTCGTTGGGCGGCGGGCTGGGGCAGTTGCAGAACCAGTCCACCGACGGCCAGGCGCCGACCAGCAACATCGCGCAGTCGTGCCAGACCGGCCAGGACGCCAACACCAAGGAAGATTGCCGCATCGTCGGCTACGTGGACAGCGTGCAGAAGTACTGGACCGACGAGTTCCAGCGTCGTGGCAAAGAGTACACGAAGGTCAAGACCGTCTTCTTCAGCGGCCAAACGCAGACCGGCTGCGGCCCAGCCTCGAAGGACGTCGGGCCGTTCTACTGCCCAGTCGACAAGCTGGTGTACATCGACCTCGGCTTCTTCGACGAGCTGCGCACGAAGTTCGGCGCAACGGGTGGCTCGTTCGCGCAGGGCTACGTGCTGGCGCACGAGTACGGGCATCACGTGCAGGACCTGCTCGGCGTGCTCGGCCAGGGCTCGAGCCAGCAGGGCGCCGAGGGCCAGTCCGTGCGCACGGAGCTGCAGGCCGACTGCTACGCCGGCGTCTGGGCCAACCACGCGGCGCAGACGGGCTTTCTGCAACCGCTCACCGACGCAAATATCGCCGACAGCTTGAACGCCGCCCAGGCCGTGGGCGACGACCGCCTGCAGAAGCAGTTCCAGGGCAAAGTGACGCCGGAGACCTGGACGCACGGCTCCTCGGCGCAGCGGCAGCAGTGGTTCACCACCGGCTACCAGTCCGGCAACATGGACAGCTGCGACACCTTCAAGGGCAACATCTGACCGGCTAACCGGCTGATCAGCGCTCGGCCAGCGCCGGCGCGATCTCCCTGGCGAACAGCTCGAGCACGTCGTCGTCGGCCTGGTTGTGGTGCTGCAGCAT